>WFVN01000205.1 GCA_015491615.1 Gammaproteobacteria bacterium | reverse complement strand
CTGCCCTACAACGTCAACAGCCTCACCCAGGCGAGCGCCGAATTCGCCCTCGACCACTACCGGGTGTTCGATGAACAGACCCGCCGCATCCGCCTCGAACGGGAGCGACTCGCCGCCGGGCTGGCCGCCCTGCCCGGCCTCACCGTCTTCCCCAGCCGCGCCAACTTCCTCCTCGTGCGCCTGGATGAACCCGACGCCCTCTTCGACCACCTCCTGGGGCGGGGCATCCTGGTAAAGAAACTGCACGGATCCCATCCCGCCCTCGCCGGCTGCCTGCGCTTCACCGTCGGCAGCGAGGAGGAGAACGACCGCCTGCTGGCGGCGATGGCGGAGTACCTCCACGCCCGGGCGTAGCCCCGCCAGCGGAATTTTGATACATAGGCAGAAGAGACCGGAACGACCCATGGACATGCCCGCACGCAGCGCCCGGGTGGCGCGCAAGACCCTGGAGACGGACATCACCGTCGAGGTGAACCTGGACGGTACCGGCGCCTCCCGCCTGGAACTGGGCGTCCCCTTCCTCGAGCACATGCTCGACCAGATCGCCCGCCACGGCCTCATCGACCTCACCATCACCGCCTGCGGCGATACCCACATCGACGACCACCACACGGTGGAAGACGTGGGCATCACCCTCGGCCAGGCCCTCGCCCAGGCCTGGGGCGACAAGGCCGGCCTGCGCCGCTACGGGCACGCCTACGTGCCCCTGGACGAGGCCCTCTCGCGGGTGGTGGTGGACCTCTCCGGACGCCCCGGCCTGGTGTTCTCGGTGGACTTCCCGCGCGCCACCATCGGCCGCTTCGACGTGGACCTGTTCCAGGAATTCTTCCAGGGGCTGGTGAACCACGCCGCCATCACCCTCCACATCGACTGCCTGCGCGGACGCAACGCCCACCACATCGCCGAGACGGTGTTCAAGGCCTGCGGTCGCGCCCTGCGCATGGCGGTGGAACCGGACCCGCGCGCCGCCGGCGCCATCCCCTCCACCAAGGGCAGCCTCTGACCATGGCCGTCATCGCCCTCATCGACTACGGCATGGGCAACCTCCACTCCGCCGCCAAGGCCCTGGAACGGGTCGCCCCGGCAGGCACCCGCGTGCGCCTGTGCGCCCACCCGGAGGACCTGGCCGGCGTCGACCGGGTGGTCTTCCCCGGCGTCGGCGCCATCCGCGACTGCATGGACGCCCTGCGCCGCCAGGGGCTGGACGAGGCCCTGCGCGAGGAGGCCATGCGCCTGCCCCTGCTGGGCATCTGCGTGGGCATGCAGGCCCTCATGGAACACAGCGAAGAGAACGAGGGCGTGGAGTGCCTGGGCATCCTCCCCGGGCGCGTGCGGCGCTTTCCCGAACCCCTGGAGGAAGACGGCCGGCGCCTCAAGGTGCCGCACATGGGCTGGAACCAGGTCCACCAGGTACGGTCCCACCCCCTGTGGTCGGACATCCCCCAGGACAGCCGCTTCTATTTCGTGCACAGCTACTACGTCGATCCCGCCGATCCGGATCCGGTCATCGGCCGCACCCGCTACGGCATCGAATTCGCCAGCGCCCTCGCCCGCGCCAACGTGGCGGCGGTGCAATTCCACCCGGAGAAGAGTCAACGCTGGGGACTCGCCTTGCTGGCCAACTTCGTCACTTGGAAAGGGCAATGAAAAGAGGGGGGACCAGGGCATGTTGTTGATACCCGCCATCGATCTCAAGGAAGGCAAGTGCGTGCGCCTCAAGCAGGGGCGCATGGAGGACGCCACCGTCTACGCCGAAGACCCGCTGGCCATGGCCGAGCGCTGGGTGGAAGCCGGTGCCCGACGCTTGCACATCGTCGATCTGGACGGCGCCTTCGCCGGCCGGCCGGTGAACGCCCGCGCCATCGCCCGCATCACCGAGGCCTTCCCCGACCTGCCCGTGCAAGTGGGCGGCGGGATCCGCGACGAGGACACCATTCAGGCCTACCTGGACGCCGGCGTGCAGTGGGTCATCATCGGTACCAAGGCCATCAACGAACCCCATTTCGTCTCCGAGGTATGCCTGGAATTCCCCGGTCACATCCTCGTGGGGCTGGACGCCAAGGATGGCAAGGTGGCCATCGACGGCTGGTCCAAGCTGTCCCGCCACGACGTCATCGACATCGCCCAGCATGTCGAGCGCGACGGCGTAGAGGGGATCATCTACACCGACATCTCCCGCGACGGCATGATGAATGGCATCAATCTGGAAGCGACGGTGAAATTGGCGCGCGCGGTGCACATCCCCATCATCGCCTCCGGCGGCATCACCGATCTCGACGACGTACGCGCCCTGTGCGAGGTGGCCGACGAAGGCATCGTCGGCGCCATCACCGGCCGCGCCCTCTACGAGGGCACCCTGGATCTGGCCGAGGCCCAGCGCCTCGCTGACGAACTCACCGGCGCCCCCGCCTGATGGGCCTGGCCAAGCGCATCATCCCCTGTCTGGACGTGGACGCCGGCCGCGTGGTCAAGGGCGTGCGCTTCGTGGACATCCGCGACGCCGGCGACCCGGTGGAGATCGCCCGCCGCTACGACGCCGAGGGGGCGGACGAGATCACCTTCCTGGACATCACCGCCAGCCACGAGAACCGGGAGACCCTGGTGCACGTGGTGGAGGCGGTGGCCTCGCAGGTGTTCATCCCCCTCACCGTGGGCGGCGGCATCCGCACCCTCGACGACATCCGTCGTATGCTCCATGCCGGCGCCGACAAGGTGGCCATCAACACCGCCGCCGTGCACCGGCCGGAATTCGTGCGCGAGGCGGCAGAGCGCTTCGGCAGCCAGTGCATCGTCGTCGCCATCGACGCCAAGCAGGTGGGGTCCGGCCGCTGGGAGATCTTCACCCACGGCGGCCGCCGCCCCACCGGCCTCGACGCGGTGGACTGGGCACGCCGCATGGCCGACTACGGCGCCGGCGAGCTGCTCCTCACCAGCATGGACCGGGACGGCACCAAACAGGGCTTCGACCTGGCCCTCACCCGCGCCGTGGCCGACGCCGTCCCCGTGCCGGTCATCGCCTCCGGTGGCGTGGGCGACCTCCGGCACCTGGTGGAAGGCATCCTCGAGGGCCATGCCGACGCCGTCCTCGCCGCCAGCATCTTCCACTTCGGCGAATACACCATCGCCGGAGCCAAGGAGGCGATGTGCGCGGCGGGCATCGAAGTGCGCCTGGACTAGGCGCCCGTGCTATCCTTGCCGATCCCATGACACAGTCCGAAACGACCCACTGGCTGGACCAGGTGGCCTGGAACGAACAGGGCCTGGCACCGGCCATCGCCCAGGACGCCGACAGCGGCGAGGTGCTCATGCTCGCCTGGATGAACCGCGAGGCACTACTCGAGACCCTGCGCCGCGGCATCGCCGTGTACTGGTCCCGCTCGCGCCGACGCCTGTGGCCCAAGGGGGAAACCTCCGGCCACGTCCAGCGGGTGCGGGAGATCCGCCTGGACTGCGACGGCGACGCCCTCCTCCTCAAGGTGGAACAGGCCGGCGGCATCGCCTGCCACACCGGCCGCCGCAGTTGCTTCTACCGGCGCCTGGACCCCACCGGCCCCGCCTGGGTGGTGGACGGCGAGGTATTGAAAGACCCCGACGAGATCTACCGATGAATCAACCAGACACCCTCCGCGCCCTGGGCGAGACCCTGCGCCAACGGCGCCGGGCCGACCCGGGCACCTCCTATGTGGCCTCCCTGTACACCAAGGGCGAGGACGCCATCCTCAAGAAGATCGGCGAGGAGGCCACCGAGGTGGTGATGGCGGCCAAGGACGGGCGACCCGAGGCCATCGTCCGCGAGACCGCCGATCTGTGGTTCCACAGCCTGGTGCTGTTGGCCTATCATGGCCTGGGACCCGAAGACGTACTGGCCGAACTGGCCCGCCGCATGGGCCGTTCCGGGCTGGAGGAGAAAGCCGCGCGAGGTAAGGGATGAGCGATTGCATCTTCTGCAGGATCGCTGCGGGCGAGCTGCCCGCCGACATCGTCCACGAAGACGAACGGGTGGTGGTGTTCAAGGACATCCACCCCAAGGCGCCGGTGCACCTGTTGGTGATCCCCCGCCAGCACATCCCCAGCCTGCGGGAACTCACCCCCGAGCACGACGCCCTCGTCGCCCACATGGTGCGCCTGCTGCCCCGGTTGGCCGAGGCGCAAGGTCTGAAGGACGGATTCCGGACGGTGGTCAACACCGGTCCCGGCGGCGGACAGGAAGTCTTCCATCTGCATTTTCACCTGCTCGGCGGCAAACGCCTGCCGGGCATGGCCTAATCACGGAGTCGAATCATGGGTGGTATCAGCATCTGGCAGTTGCTCATCGTCCTCCTCATCGTCCTCCTGCTGTTCGGGGCCAAGCGCCTGCGCACCCTGGGGTCCGACCTGGGGGCGGCGGTGAAGGGTTTCCGCAGCGCGGTGAAGGAAGGCGAAGAGGAAGCCGCCGCCAAACCGGCCGAGCGCCTCGAGGACAAGACCGCCGCCGAGGCGAAGATGAGCGCCGAGGACAAGGAAAAGCGCCAGGCCTGAGGGCCGCGCTGCCATGTTCGACATCGGTTTCTGGGAACTGCTGGTGGTGGCGGTCATCGCCCTCATCGTCGTCGGGCCCGACCGCCTGCCCGGCCTGGTGCGCACCGTGGGACGCTGGATGGGGCGCGCCCGCCATTACGCCGGCCTGCTGCGGGACGAATTCGAACGGGAGGCGGCCCGTGCCGAGGAGCTCAAGGAGCTGATGCAGATGCGCATCGAGCTGGAGGAGCGGGAACGGGCCCTGGCGGCCAAACGCCCCGGCGTGCCGGTGGATGGCCGTCCGCAGGCTCCGCCCGCGACCGACGACCCGCCTCCCGCCGACGAGGAGGCCCGCCCAAGCTCCGCGGTGGCGTCCCCGGAAGGGCGGTCCACGGCAGTCGAACTCGAATCCCCCTCCCCGAAGCCCGCACTGAAACCCGAGGAGCCCGAGGCGGTGCCCCGGGAAAAGGCCCGCTGAGGCCGTCCGACCATCCATGAAGAAAGGCCCCGACCCCTTCGAGGAGGAGGAACGCGCCCGCGAGATGCCCCTGGTGGCGCATCTGGCCGAATTGCGCGACCGCCTGTTGCGCATCGTCCTCGCCGTCGCCCTGGTATTCCTCGCCCTCGTCCCCTTCTCCCAGGAGCTCTACACCTGGCTCGCCCAGCCTCTCATGCGCCACCTCCCCGAGGGGACGTCCATGATCGCCACGCGTGTGGCCTCCCCCTTCCTCACCCCCTTCAAGCTCACCCTGGTGGTGGCGGTGATGCTGGCCATCCCCTACATCTTCCACCAGATCTGGGGCTTCGTCGCCCCCGGGCTGTACCGCAACGAGCGGCGCCTGGTGCTGCCCCTGCTGGTGTCCTCCACCGTCCTGTTCTACCTGGGGGTGGCCTTCGCCTATTTCGTGGTCCTACCGGTGGTGTTCCGGTTCCTCACCGGCGTGGCCCCGGAGGGAGTGGCGGTGATGACCGACATCACCGAATACTTGGATTTCGTCCTCAAGATGTTCTTCGCCTTCGGACTCGCCTTCGAGGTGCCCGTGGCTACCGTACTCTTGGTGCGCGCCGGCGTGGTGAGCCCCGAGGACCTGGCCGCCAAGCGGCCCTACATCATCGTCGGTGCCTTCGTGGTGGGGATGCTCCTCACCCCGCCGGACGTCATCTCCCAGAGCCTGTTGGCGGTGCCCATGCTGCTGCTGTTCGAACTGGGGCTCTTCTTCGCCCGCCGGGTCAAGCCGGAGGAAGGGGCCTTTGCGAAGAGCGAAGCGCCGGAATCCCCTCCCGCCCCGGTGCGCACCGGCTACGAAGAATACGATCCCGTGGACGATGCCGAATGGGAGCGGCGGCTGGACCGGGCCGAGGCCGATGAAACTGCTCTGGAGAAAGACGACGGGACGCCGCCGCGCCGCCCGGACTGACGAGTACATCGGTCAACTCTGAGGGAGAGGACGCAGACCCACTTCGGTGGTGGTGGTGAACGTCTCGCCCTGGCGCAGGATGGTCAACTCCACCTCCTGCCCCGGCATCATGTCGGCGATACGGTTCATCGCCTCACGACCGTCGTGCACCGGCTGTCCATCGATGGCGAGAATCACGTCCCCAGGGCGCAATCCGGCCCGGTAGGCCGGCCCGTCCTTCAATACCCCCGCCACCAGCACTCCGCGTGGCTGGTCCATGCGGAAGGACTCGGCCAGCTCGGGTGTGACCTCCTGCACCTCCACCCCGAGCCAGCCGCGCACCGCCTGGCCGTAGCGGATGATCTGCTCGGTCACCTTCTTGGCCAGGTTGACGGGAATGGCGAAGCCGATCCCTTCGGAACCGCCCGAACGGGTGAAGATGGCGGTGTTGATTCCGATCAGCTCCCCCAAAGCGTTGATGAGGGCGCCGCCGGAGTTGCCCGGATTGATGGCCGCGTCGGTCTGGATGAAGTTCTCGAAGGTGCTGATCCCCAAGCGCGAACGCCCCGTGGCACTGACGATACCCATGGTCACCGTCTGCCCCACCCCGAAGGGGTTGCCGATGGCCAGGACCACGTCACCGGTACGCAATTCGTCGGAATGGCCAAGAGTGATCACCGGCAGGTCGTCCAGCTCGATGCGCAGCACCGCCAGGTCCGACTCGGGGTCGGTGCCCACCACCTGGGCGCGCGCGATACGCCCGTCGCGCAGACCCACCTGGATCGCCTCGGCTCCCTTGATGACGTGGTGGTTGGTAAGGATAAAGCCCTTGTCGCTGACGATCACCCCCGAGCCGAGGCTCGTCTCCAGGCGTTCGCGGGGGATGTCCGGCTGGTCGAAGAAATGGCGGTAGAAAGGATCGTTGCGCAGGGGCGCCTCCTTGACCCGTTTGGCGGTGTGGACGTTGACCACCGCCGGGGCAGCGGCGTCCACCGCCGAGGCGTAGGACACCACTTCCGCGCGTGCCCGCTCCAAACCATGTCGCTCGGCTTCACGGAAGCCCACCACGTCGCTGGAAAGGAAGCGCCCGGCGACGAAGATCACGGCCAGGCCGAACAAGATCCCCAGGACGAAACTCTTGGCCAGGGAACGTTGAAAAGCGGTCAACTTCATGGGTGATTCCATCGTAGTATGGTGCGCCCATGGTAACCCAAGGCCGGAGGGAGGGCATGATCGCACGTGACGAATTGACGTCCTATCTCGATGAATATCTACGGGCGGCGAGCTTCGACGATTACTGCCCCAACGGGTTGCAAGTGGAAGGGCGGTGGGAGATCCGCCGTCTGGCCTGCGCCGTGACCGCGTCGCTCCATGTGGTGAAGGCGGCCATCGAACAAGGGGCCGACGCCCTCCTGGTTCACCACGGATACTTCTGGAAGGGTGAAGCGGCACCGGTCACCGGCATCAAACGCCGACGCCTGGCGGCTCTCCTCGGCGCCGACCTCAACCTCATCGCCTACCACCTGCCTCTGGACGCCCACCCGGAGGTGGGCAACAACGCCGTCTGGGGGGGGCGTATGGGATGGACCTTGGAAGGTCACTTCGGTGACATGGCCCTGGGTTGTCTAGGCACTCCGGGCGAGGCCGATACGGGGGAAAGGTTGCGGGAGCGTCTGCGATCGGTACTAGAACGCTCGCCCCTGTGGATTCCCGGCGATCGTCCCATCCGCCGCGTCGCTTGGTGTTCCGGGGGGGCGCCGGGCTGGTTCCCGGCGGCCATCGAGGCCGGTGCCGACGCCTACGTCACCGGCGAAGCATCGGAGCCCTGTTACCATCTGGCACGCGAGAGCGGCGTGCACTTCTTCGCTGCCGGACACCATGCCACCGAACGCTTCGGGGTGCAGGCGCTGGGTCGCCGTCTGGCGGAGGAATTCGCTCTGGAATGGGTCTTCATCGACGAACCGAACCCTGTCTGACGCGCTCGGAAAGGGCGCTGGCGGCGCCAAAAATAATTGACCGTTTTTCGTTGACATCGTTCTGTGGCGGTTTTAGGATCAAACCGCGTATCAGAAAATTTGATGATCGCGAACAGATAACTAATTAGCAATTAATGATATTTGAACCGGCCTTTTCGACCGGCTTGCGCAGCTCAGGGGGATCTTCAAATGATTGAGGGAATCGAAGCTGGGGGGCTTCTCCGTGACCTTCCTCCCGTCTCCGTCTTCTAGCATCGTCCACTGAGTTCTTCGACCGTGACGCGGTAAGGGCCGCTTGCGGCCTGTTGCGTCCGTTTTTTGGCCCGGAGTCCCGTTTCTGCAGGGG
Organism: Gammaproteobacteria bacterium; assembly: GCA_015491615.1. Classification (GTDB taxonomy): domain Bacteria; phylum Pseudomonadota; class Gammaproteobacteria; order S012-40; family S012-40; genus S140-43. The sequence goes on along the minus strand of WFVN01000205.1, from coordinate 5,495 downwards.
TTCCGTAACGATGAAGCGACAGCTTTGAGGGTAAGAGATGCCGTTTTCTTACGTTCGCTTGGATAGGGTCGCGCGGACAGGCGTCGCGCGAGATCGTCGAGATGGGGGCATGACCAAAGTCCTGTTCCTGATGTTCGCCCTCGTTTTCGCCGGGTGGGCACATGCCGAGCTGCCCGTTCCCGAGGGGATCGTGCCGCCGGAAGGCGAGCATGATGGCAAGGACGTGCCACAGCCCATCGAATTCCCCCATGACGTTCATGTGAAGATCAACGAGATCAACTGCATGTACTGTCACACCTATGCCCGTCGCAGCAAGGTGGCCGGTATCCCCCCCGTCAGCAAGTGCATGGGCTGTCACAAGATCGTCGCCACCGATAAACCACGTATCCAAAAGCTCACCGAATACTGGGAGAAAGGTGAGCCCATCCCATGGAAGAAGGTGCACGACCTCCCCGACTACGTGCACTTCACCCACGAAAAACACCTCAAGCGCTTCGTCTTCGACAAAGACTTTCCCGTGGAAAACGTAGACCAGGTTTGCGGGTTGTGCCACGGCGACGTCAAGCAGCACACGGTGGCGCAGAAGGTCAAGCCCCTCACCATGGGATTCTGTCGTCGTTGTCACGAGGCCAATGGCGGTCCGGGCGACTGCTGGGAATGCCACAAGTGAGCGCGTGGCGGGTGAACGAAGGACAACGGGTGATTTGACATGAGTGATTTCAAGATCGACCGAAGGGGTTTTCTCAAGGCGCTGGGTTGGACCGGTGCGGGCACGGCCTTGGCAGGGTGCGATCTGCCCACCACCGTCACCCTGGAAGAGGGCGAAGAAGAGGTGGTCGCCTATAACCTGCCTAAGGAATACGCCGTTCCCGGGGTGGCGGTGTGGTATGCCACCACCTGTACCCAATGTGCGGCCGGCTGTGGCCTCCATGGGCGTGTGCGCGAAGGTCGGGTCCTCAAGCTGGAAGGCAATCCGGAATCGCCGGTGAACGCCGGTCGTACCTGCATGATGGGGCAGGCGGGCCTGCAGAACCACTACAACCCGGACCGCATCACCCGGCCCATGCAACGGGAAGGTGGCCGCCTGGTGCCCATCTCCTGGGACGACGCCCTGGCACTGCTCAAGAGCAAGGTGGGCAAGGGGGGCGAGATCCCCGCCGGCAAGACGGTGTGGTTCACCGGGCAGGTGAGCGGCCACCAGGCGGTGCTCATCGACGAACATCTCAAGCGCTTGGGAGAAGGGCGTCATTACGCTTACGAATTGGTGAGTGAAGAGGTTTGGCAGCGGGTTTGTGAAGACATGCTGGGTGATCCCCAACCCGAGTTGGATTTCCGCGCTGCCCGTCTCGTGGTGTCCTTCGGTGCCGACTTCCTCGGCGCGAGCCTCTCGCCCGTGCATTTCGCCAAGGAATTCGCCGCCTTCCGCCATCAGGCGGGTGACCGTGGCGTGTTGGTGGTGGCCGAACCGAAGATGACCCTTACCGGCGCCAACGCCGATTTGTGGTTGAGCCCGAAGCCTGGCACCGAGGGGGTCCTTGCCCTGGGGGTGGCCCACGTGCTCGTCGAGCGCGGTTGGAACGTGGTGGACGTACCAGCGGAGTTGGGTGCGTTACTGGAGCGCTACGATCCCCGCACGGTGTCGGAGATCACCGGCGTGGCCGGGCACCGTATCCAACGCATCGCTTTCCTCCTGCACGAGAAGGAAGGAAATGGTTTGGTAGTGGCGGGGGCTGGTCTGGGTAGTCATGGAAAGGCCTTTGAGGCGGCCGCCGCCGCCATGTTGCTGAACTTCCTGGTCGGTAACGTGGGCAAGACTATCAAACCCGGCAAGCCTTTCCCCGAGCCGGCTTTGGCGCCCCGTCGAGGCACCACCCGCGCCCTTTTCGATTTCGCCGAGGACATCGAGGCCGGAAAAGTGCAGGCGGCCTTCATCTACGGTACCAATCCGGTGTTCACCGCCCCGGGCTACCTGAAAATGAAGGAGCGCCTGGCGAGCGTACCTTTCAAAGTGGTGCTCACCCAGTTCAAGGACGAGACCGCCATGGAGGCCGATCTCGTCCTGCCCCTGCATTCCTACCTGGAGGATTGGGGAACGCACGTCCCGCCGGTGGCCGAGCGGCCGGTGCTGTCCATCCAACAGCAGGTCATGAAGCCCCTGTACGGGGAGACCAAGGGCTTCGGCGACATCCTCCTGGCCCTCCTGAAAGACCTCGACGAGGGCACTTTCGGGGCCTTCCCCGACTACTATGCCTATCTGCGCACCGCCATGAAGAATGCTCCCGCCGAAGTGAAAGGGGATATCGGTGGTTGGGACGAGATGCTGCAGAAAGGCGTGGTCTTGGCCAAGATCGGTCCTGTGGCGGAACTGAAGCCCAAGTTGATGGTGCCCCAGGTCGTGTCGGAAGACGAGGAAGGATCAGAAGCGCGTCCTTTCCACCTCATTCCCTCACCGCGTCTGGGTATGTGGGATGGACGTCATGCCAACCTGCCGTGGATCCAGGAAGCGCCTGATCTGATCGCCAAAGTGGTGTGGGGTTCCTGGGCCGAACTTCATCCGGAAACGGCCAAGAAACTGGGTGTCAAGAGCGGCGATTATGTGCGCGTCGAATCGGACCACGGGGCCATAGAGACCCAGGTCTATGTATACAACGGGATCAACAAAGGGGCGGTTGCCGTTCCCCTGGGGCAGGGCCATGAGGCCTATGGACGTTATGCCAAAGGCCGGGGCGTCAATCCGATGCGCATTCTGGCACCTGCCACCGACGAGAAGACCGGCGAGCTGGCCCTGTACGCCACCCGGGTGAGCATCCGTAAGTTGGATCGTCACGAGCAGCTCAACAAGATGGGTGGCAGCGAGACCCAGGCAGGGCGCAAGCTGGTGGCCACCATCTCGGCCGACGTCTATCGCCGTACTGAGGGGGAGGTTTAATCCATGTCGTTGAAGAATATCCTGGAGAATTGGTCCGCGTACCGAAAGGACGCGGAAAAAGGCGGTCACCACGATTACAAGCACCAGTGGGGCATGGCCATCGACCTGGATCTATGCATCGGCTGCAACGCCTGCTCTACTGCTTGCTATGCGGAGAACAACTTGGCATGGGTGGGGCCTGAAAAGTTCGCCAAGAATCAGGCGATGCACTGGATGCGTATCGAACGCTATTGGGACCAGATAGACGAAGAATATTCGGATCAGGGCGCCAGTTTCCTGCCCATGTTGTGTCAGAACTGCCATGCAGCGACTTGTGAGCCGGTATGTCCAGTGGCGGCCACCTATCATACCCCCGACGGTCTGAATGCGCAGGTGTACAACCGTTGTATCGGTTCCCGCTACTGTTCGAACAACTGTCCTTATCGCGTCCGCTACTTCAATTTTTATTCCTATTATGAGTCGGCTTGGCCTGCCCCCCTGCACATGCAGCTCAATCCCGACATCACCGTGCGTGACAAGGGTGTCATGGAAAAATGTACCTTCTGTGTCCAGCGTATCCGTGAAGCCAAGGACAGGGCCAGGATGGAAGGGCGCCCGGTGCGTGACGGGGATGTGGTCACCGCCTGTGCACAAGCCTGCCCGACCCAGGCGATCGTCTTCGGCGACACCATGGATCCCGACAGCCGGGTGGCCAAGTTGTGGAAAAAATACCAGGTGGCGCGCGGGCCTTATACCCAGAAAAAACCCAAGACGGATCCGGAGATCCGCGGCTACCGGATCTTCGAGAAGCTGAACGTGGATCCCTCCATCATGTATCTGGAACGGGTCCGCGAAGAGGTCTGAGGGCCAAGGTCAACCGACTGCATCGATAAGGAAACGGTATGATCCAGGAAAAAGACATCAACGAACAGATCGAGTGGGCGAAGATCAACGCCGACGTCATGCGTTCCATGGAAAATCCGCGCATGGCTTACTGGGTGGCGGTGGTCATCTGCCTGTTGATGATCTCCTGCGCGGTGGTTGCGGAGATCTATCAGTACAACGTCGGCATGGGTGTGGCCGGCCTCAACAACCCCCACATGTGGGACCTTTACATCGCTACCTTCGTGTTTTGGATCGGTATGAGCCACTCGGGCACGCTGCTGTCGGCGATTCTCCACATCATCCACGCGGACTGGCGCAAGCCCATCTACCGCTTCGCGGAGGCGATGACCACCTTCTCGCTCATGACCGCAGGCCTCTTTCCCATCATCCACCTGGGGCGCGTGTGGAACATGTATTGGGTGCTGCCCTACGTCTCCGACCGGGGCATCTGGCCCAACTTCCGTTCGCCCCTGTCCTGGGACGCCTTCGCCATCAGTACCTACCTGTCGGCGTCCATGGTCTTCCTCTACATCGGCATGATCCCGGACTTGGCCATCTGTCGTGACAGTGCCCGCGGCTGGCGCAAGAAGCTCTACGGTGTCCTTTCCCTCGGCTGGCGCGGGGACGATCGCCAATGGCGCAATTTCCGCAAGACTTACTTGCTCCTGGCTTGCTTCCTGATCCCCCTGGCGGTATCCGTGCACTCCATCGTGTCCGCCGACTTCGCCATGTCCATCATGCCTGGTTGGCACATCACTTCCTTCCCACCCTATTTCGTCGCCGGGGCCCTGTATTCCGGGTGTGCGGCCATCATCACCTTATTCGTGATCCTGCGGTACTTCTTCCGCTTCGAGGATTACATGACCCTCCCCATCATGGAAAAGACGGCCAAGCTCACTTTTGCCATCGCCATGGTGTGGACCTATCTGAACCTCATCGAATTCGCCTCCACTTGGTACGGCCACAACATGTACGACAAGGAGGTGCTCATCGCCAAAATGACCGGACCCTATGCCTGGGTCTTCTGGACGATGATTTTCTGTGGTTCGGTCGTACCTTTCGCATTGGCCTTCAAACGCTTGCGACGTCACATGCCCACCATGTTCGTGGTCTCCCTGCTGCTCAATCTGGGCATGTATTTCGAGCGCTGGATGATCGTCGCACCGACTCTCTCGTTGTCCCACGAGCCTCACCAGTGGAACGTGATGTGGGGATCCATCGTCCAGTGGGCCATCGTTTTCGGCAGTTTCGGTTGGTTCGGCCTCCTGTTCCTCATTTTTGTCAAGGTGTTCCCTTCGGTATCCATGTACGAAGTCAAAGAGATGATCTTCCATCGCCGTCATCACAACGATCTGGTGGACATTCTGGAAGAACACGAGAGAACCATGCACAAGAAAGATGCGGGGAAACCCGGATTGGAGGGCGCGTAAATGAGCGAGCATCGAGTCATGGCCCTGTTCAACGATTTCGACGAGGCCTTCCATGCCTTGGCGGAAATCCGTGAGCACAAAGTGAAGGGGGTGGACATCGACGACGTGACGCTCCTTTCCCCCATCGAACACCCGGAAATCGAAAAGGTGTTGGGGGAGCGCCCCATCCATGTTCAGAAATTCACCTTTTTTGGGGCGGTATTCGGTTTGGTTTTCGGCTTTTTCTTCCTGGCGGCGGCCCAGGCCTCGTTCCTCGTCCAGCCCCAGGGAGG
>WFVN01000204.1 GCA_015491615.1 Gammaproteobacteria bacterium | reverse complement strand
GGACCTCTCCGGTCAGCGGGGCGAGGTATACTGGTTCGCCCAATGGCTGGACAACCACTGGCGGGACTTCCTCGGTGACGGTCGCGACCGCCGCTGGTGGGGCGGCTTCGCCGGCATCGACTGGATCCGCTCGTCGCGCTGGACCCACTCCCTCCTCTACAACTACGCCGACGCCGGTGATCTCAAGGGCAGTGGCACGGTGTACGAAGGCATCGCCCTCAACAGTCTCACCCTCTCCAGCGCCTACTACTTCATGCGCAACCTCAAGGGCGTGCTGGAGGCGAACATCGACTTCCTGGCCCCCGACGGGCGCGCCGACGGCATCGGCCACGACACCCGCGAGCACTACTTGCTGGCGGGCTTCGACCTCGCCTTCTGAGGAATACCTGCGTATAATGCGCGGCCTTTCCGGCGGCCCCAGGGCCGCCGGTTTCGTTTTGCCCGCAACGAGGTCTGCATGTTCGAACCCCGCCCCAGCCCCGTGGCCAACGCCAAGAACGACATCCTCTCCGGTCTCACCGTCGCCCTCGCCCTGGTGCCCGAGGCGGTGGCCTTCGCCTTCGTCGCCCACGTGGAGCCGCTGGTGGGCCTCTACGCCGCCTTCATGGTGGGGCTCATCGCCGCCCTGGTGGGCGGTCGTCCGGGGATGATCTCCGGCGCCACCGGTGCCCTGGCGGTGGTGATGGTGGACCTGGTGGTGGAACACGGCGCCGAATACCTGTTCGCCACCGTGGTCCTCATGGGTCTGATCCAGATCGGCGCCGGGCTGCTGCGCCTGGGCAAGTTCATCCGCATGGTGCCCCACCCGGTGATGCTGGGCTTCGTCAACGGCCTGGCCATCGTCATCTTCCTCGCCCAGTTGCAGCACTTCCAGGTGACCGGCGAGGACGGCACGCGCCAGTGGATGAGCGGCCCGCCCCTGTGGACCCTCCTCGGCCTGGTGGCGTTGACCATGGCCATCATCTATTTCCTCCCCCGCTTGACGCGCGCCGTGCCCGCCTCCCTGGCGGCCATCGCCACCGTCACCGCTCTGGTGGTGGGGCTGGATTTGGACACGCGCACGGTGGGCGATCTGGCCTCCATCGCCGGCGGCCTGCCCCAGTTCCACATCCCCCAGGTGCCCTGGAACTGGGAGACCCTGAAGATCGTCCTCCCCTACGCCCTGATCCTCGCCGCCATCGGTCTCATCGAGTCCCTCCTCACCCTGACCCTCATCGACGAGATCACCGAGACGCGCGGGCGCGGTAACCGCGAGTGCGTGGGCCAGGGCACGGCCAACCTGGTGACCGGTTTCTTCGGCGGCATGGGTGGCTGCGCCATGATCGGCCAGAGCCTCATCAACATCGGCTCCGGCGGGCGCGGACGCCTGTCCGGGGTGGCCGCGGCGCTGTTCCTGTTGTCCTTCATCCTCTTCGCCAGCGACCTCATCGAGATGATCCCCTTGGCGGCCCTCATCGGCGTCATGTTCGTGGTGGTGATCGGTACTTTCGAATGGTCCAGCCTGCGTATCCTCGGCAAGATCCCACGCACCGACGCCTTCGTCCTGGTGCTGGTGTCCCTGGTGACGGTGTTCACCGACCTGGCGGTGGCGGTGGTGGTGGGGGTCATCGTCTCCGCCCTCGCCTTCGCCTGGCGGGCGGCCAAGCGCATCGATGCCGAGGCCCACGAGGAGGCGGACGGCAGCAAGGTCTATCGCCTCTCCGGACCCTTGTTCTTCGGCTCGGTGCAGAGCTTCAAGGACCTCTTCGACCCGCGCCGCGACCCCGATCAGGTGGTGATGGACTTCCAGAACTGCCGCGTCTGGGACCACTCCGGCATCGAGGCCATCGACGCGGTGGCGGAACGCTACACCCGCCACGGTAAGCGCCTGCGGCTACGTCACCTGAGCCCGGAATGCCGGGCCCTGTTGGAGAAGGCGGGGAACCTGGTGGAGGTGGACCCGGAACACGACCCCCGCTATTTCGTCGCCGACGACCGCCTCGCCTGAATCACAAACTCATCAGGATGCTGCGCGCGGCCAAGGTCCGCTGGGGGTCGGGGTCGGGTTGATGGGGCACGGCCTCGATGGCACGCCGATAGTCGGCGGGCAGGCCGTGGTGTTCGGCGCCGGCGAGGACGAAGGCCTTGTACCAATCGTAGGGCCGGAGGGTCTCGTCGATGTGGCCGTCAGTGGCCAGGTAGAGGAACACGCGGCCGAACTCGGGCAATTCCAGGCTGTGTTCCCGGTAGCCCAGCCCCAGGCCCTCGGCCCGATCCAGGCGCACCTTCTCCCGCGCCAGGATGCGGTACACCACGCCGTAGGCCAACTCCCCCTTCTGCCCCGTCTGCAGCAGATTACACTTGCCCGAGCCGTCCTCCGAACGCTTGTGGAAACGCAGGGACCAGCCCGGCAGGGCCACCACGCCCAAAGGCTCGGCGCTGGGGACGCGCTCGCGCAGGCGCGGGGGATGGAGGTTGGAACCGTAGGCCAGATAGTGCAGGGTGTACATGCCGCCTCCCGGGGTCATTGTCCGTTGAGCCGATGAGCAAGAACCAGACCGACGCCATCGCCTGTCGCCCCGGCTGCGCCGCCTGTTGCATCGCCCCTTCCATCGCCTCGCCCATCCCCGGGATGCCGGCGGGCAAGCCGGCGGACGTGCCCTGCGTGCAACTGGACGAGACCGGCCGCTGCCGCCTGTTCGGCCACCCCGAACGGCCGGCGGTGTGCCGGGAGTTCACCCCCACCGAGGCCCTGTGCGGGCGCGACCGGGCAGAGGCCCTGGCGCGCCTGGCGGCGCTGGAGCGGCTCACCACCCCCTGAAAACGCAGGACCCCGCCGAAGCGGGGTCCTGCCGGGCTCAACCCTTGCGCTTCTTGCTCCGCCGCAGGCGTGAGCGCAGGCGCCGGGCCAGATCGCCGAAAAGCTCCGTCTGGGTCGGGTGGGGGTGGATGGCCGAGCCCACCTGTTCCAGGGTCAGCCCGGCGGAGACCATGGCCACCGCCTCGCCGATGAGGGTGTCGGCATGGTCGGCGAGGAAGTGGACGCCGATGATGCGCTCGGAGGCGCGGTCGGCCACCAGCTTGATCATGCCGTCGGTCTCGCCGGTGATCATCGCCTTGGCGTCGATGGCCATGGGCACCTTCACCTCCACCGCGTCGATGCCCTTGGCCTTGGCCTGCTCCACGGAGAGGCCGACGAAGGCCGCCTGCGGGCGGGTGAAGATGACGCCGCAGTCCTTGTCCTGGTCGTAGCGGGCGTCCTCGCCGAGGAGGTTGGCGGCCGCCACCCGCCCCTGCTGGCCGGCGGTATGGGCGAGCATGAGGCCGCCGTTGACGTCGCCGACGGCGAAGATGTGGGGGACGTTGGTGCGGCAGCGGGCGTCCACCGGGATGACGCCGTTCTCGGTCTTCACGCCGGCCTTGTCCAGGGCCAGGGGCTCGAGCACCGGGCGCTTGCCGGTGGCCATGAGGACGTAGTCGCAAGCGAACTCGGCCCGGTTGCCCTCGGCATCCTCGTACACCAGGGTCATGGCCCCGGGCCCACCGCGGATCTCGGCCACCTTGACGGCGGTGTGGATGGATAGGTTGGGCTCCTTCTCCAGGAGGGCGGTGAGCTGCTTGGCGATCTCCGGCTCCACCTCCGCCAGCACCCGGTCGCGCCCCTCGAAGAGGGCCACGGTGGTGCCGAAATCCTGGAAGATCTGCGCCATTTCCATGCCGATGGCGCCGCCGCCGACGATGGCCAGGCGGCCGGGCCGGCCGGGCAGGTTCCAGATGGTGTCGGAGGTGAGCACGCCGCCCGTCTGCAGGCCCTCGCGGGCGCCCGGGATGGGCGGCACGAAGGGCGGGGCGCCGGTAGCGATGACGGCGGCGCCGAAGGTGATGCGCTCGCCCTGGGAGCCGTCGCCGGGCTCGGGGCGGGTGAACGGATCGTCGATGTTGCGGGAGGTGTCCACGAACACCCGGTGGTCCGTCTCGAAGGAGGCGAAGCCCTGGATGAGCTTGATGCGCACGCCCTTGTCGGTCTTGGCGGCCATCTCGCCGCGGGTGGTGAGGACCTTGCGGCGGGTTTCCTGGAGGGCGTCCCAGTCCAGCTCCGGGCGGTCGGTGCCACGTACCCCCAGGTGCGCGTCGTGGGCGCGGTCGCGGATGCGGTCGGCGGCGGCGCGCCAGGTCTTGGAGGGGATGCAGCCGCGCCACAGGCACTCGCCGCCGGGCAGGGGGGCGTCGTTGATCATCGCCACCTTGACCCCGTGCTCGGCCAGCTCACGGGCGCAGTCCTCGCCGCCGGGTCCGCCACCGATGACCACCACGTCGTAGTCCCAGTCCCCCTCGGGGATGGCCGGGCCGATGGGGCCCATCCAGGACTCGGGGTTCTCCAGGGTCTGTTTCAGGTCACCCAGGTAGAGGGCCACCTCGGCGCCGTTGACCACCCGGTGGTCGGCGGTGATGGTCAGGGGCATGCCCTCGGGGCCGGCGGTGGCGATGGCGAGGATGGCCGCCGTGCCGGGGGTGGGGATGGCGTCGAAGTAGTCCACCCCCAGCATCCCCATGTTGGAGATCATGAAGGTGGGGTTGGCGTACTCCTCGGGGGCCAGGCGCCGCTTGCGGGCGCGCGCCACCAGGTCCTGCCAGGCCCCGTGCAGCTCCTCTAGAGAGCGGGACTCACAGTGGCGCAGCACCGGCACCACCAGGCCGCCGTCCTCGGTGGCCACCGCCATGCCGATGTCGATCTGCTCGCGCTCGACGATCTTGTCCACCGGCTGGTAGGCCCAATTCATGCGCGGGTGTTTCTTCATCGCCTCGGCGCAGGCCTTGGCGATGGCCACCGTCACCGACACGCCCTTCTTCTTGGCGGCGCGGATAATGGCCTCGGGGCGGGCGCGCACCATGACGTGGAAGGTGGGCATGGTGAGGGAGGCGGTCATGGAGTGGGAGACGGCCCGTTCCATGGCGGTCATGGGGCGTCCGTGGCCGGGCACCTGTACCTCGGGGAGGGCATGG
>WFVN01000203.1 GCA_015491615.1 Gammaproteobacteria bacterium | reverse complement strand
TCTTCATAGTCTTGTAGGAGTCCGAAAAGCAGACCCGCCAAAAAGGGGATTAAGACGTGGTAGGGGTGGTGTGGGTGGTGTGGGTGTTGTCCGAAAATCAGACCCGCCAAAAAACTTCTTTAAGGCAGTGAGTTTCTGGATGGAATGCAGCTTTTCCGTCATGCTGGGTGGTCGGGTAAAATATTAAAAAACAATATGATATAGGCATATTGTGCGACCTTTCCATTTGTGTTTTTCCTGTTTTATGTTATATAATCAAATGTTCTGCGGCGGTGGCTAATTATGACGATGGACATCGATTTGCAAGTCCGCATCATTCCCGTTGGTTATGTGAGCAGGGAGGGTCTGGTATGCGCTTACTTGGGATTTTTTCAACGAGAGGTTTATGCGTGAGACGGCGTATTCTCAGAGAACAGCGATCGAGCTGGCCAGGCTGCAGGTGAGGCTTTTGAAGAGGGAGTATTTTCGCAAGCAGGCCGATGACAAAGGTCCCAAGTATTTCGACTTCGACCTCGATGAATGGAATGGGGGCGAATTGGATGATTGATCACTTATCATCTTTTTGGGTATTCGTTTGAAAATAAAACAAAGAAAGCCCCGGCCATATGGTCGGGGCTTTCGTTTTATGGGGTGGCTAGTTTTCAGTCTGGCATGCCCATGATGTTGTAGCCGGCGTCCACGTACATGATTTCTCCGGTGATGCCGCTGGCGAGGTCAGAGCAGAGAAAGGCGGCGGCGTTGCCCACTTCTTCGATGGTGACGTTGCGGCGCAGGGGGGCGACGCTGGAGAATTTTTCCAGCATAGATTTGAAGTCGCCGATGCCGGAGGCAGCGAGGGTACGGATGGGGCCGGCGGAAATGGCGTTGACGCGGATGCCGTCCGGGCCGAGGGAGGCGGCCATGTAGCGGACGTTGGCTTCCAGACTGGCCTTGGCAAGCCCCATGACGTTGTAGTTGGGGACGACTTTTTCCGCGCCCAGGTAGGTGAGGGTGAGGAGGGCGCCGTCACGGCCTTCCATCATGGGGAGGGCGGCTTTGGCGAGGGCGGAGAAGCTGTAGGAGCTGATTTCGTGGGCGGTGCGAAATCCTTCTCGGCCGATGACGGTGAGGTAGTCGCCTTCCAGTTGGTCGCGGGGGGCGAAGGCGACGGAGTGGACGAGGATGTCCAGGTGGTCCCAGTAGTCGTCGAGGTGATCGAAGAGGGTTTGGATCTGGTCGTCGTCGGCGACGTCGCAGGGAAGGACGATTTCCGAGTCGCATTGGGCGGCCAGTTTCTCGACCCTGTCTTTGAGGCGTTCGTTCTGGTAGGAGAAAGCCAGTTCGGCCCCTTCCCGCTGCATGGCCTGGGCGATGCCCCAGGCGATGGATCGATTGCTGGCCAGTCCGACGATGAGCGCTTTTTTTCCTTGTAGAAAGCCCATGTTCCCGTCCTTTTTCTGATTGCGGAAGCGACGGTTATTATCCCGGCTGGCCGCCTATACGGCAATCCCGGGCCTTGTTACCATGTGCGCCGACTATCGGCCTTGCAAACGATTGAGTTCATGGCGGCTTTCGCGATCAGAACAAGCTGGGTGGGTTGGACGTGGATCCTTTGCTTGGCGTTGTTGTTATCTGCTTGCGCCGAACCGTGGAACAATCCTTACCGGGCCGAGGAGGCGCGTGCCAATGTACTCTACAGCGCCTTTTCCGAGCGGCCCAAGCATTTGGATCCGGCTCGTTCGTATAGTTCCAACGAGTACGCCTTCATCGGCCAAATCTATGAGCCCCCTCTTTCTTATCACTATCTGAAACGACCGTACACGTTGATTCCTAATACGGCGGAGGCCTTGCCGCGGGTGACGTTGCTGGATGCGGAGGGGCGACCCTTGCCGGAAGACGCGCCAGCGGAGCAGGTGGCCGAGAGTGTGTACGAGATCCGCATTCGCACGGGGATACGCTACCAGCCCCATCCGGCCCTGGCGCGGGATGCGGAGGGTCGCTACCGCTACCACGATTTGCGGCCGCAGGATCTGGCGCACGTCCATACTTTGGCCGATTTTCCCGAAACTGGCACGCGGGAGCTGGTGGCGGCCGATTATGTCTATCAGATCAAGCGCTTGGCGGATCCGCGCGTGCATTCCCCCATCTTCGGGCTGATGGCCGAATACATCATCGGCCTGCGGGATTTGAGCCGCGCCATCGATGAGGCACGCAAGGAGCAGCCCGGCTGGGTGGATCTGCGGCGCTTTCCGTTGGCGGGGGTGGAGGTGGTGGGGCGCTACACTTACCGCATTCGGGTGAAGGGGAAGTATCCGCAGCTCAAGTACTGGCTGGCCATGCCGTTTTTCGCGCCCATGCCGTGGGAAGCGGACCGGTTTTACAGCCAACCGGGGCTGGCCGAGCGCAACATCACCCTGGATTGGTATCCCATCGGCACCGGGCCGTTCATGCTCGCGGAGAACAATCCCAATCTTCGCATGGTGCTGGAGCGCAATCCTTTCTATCGGGGGCAGGTCTATCCCAGCGAGGGGGAGCCGGGGGACGCGGAGGCAGGCTTGTTGGAGGATGCCGGCCGGCCATTGCCCTTCATCGATCGGGCGGTGTACAGCCTGGAGCGGGAGAGCATCCCTTACTGGAATAAGTTTCTCCAAGGCTACTACGATGCCTCGGGGATCAGCTCGGAGAGCTTCGATCAAGTAGTGCAGATCGGTAGCCAGGGGGACATTCGCCTCACCGAGGAGATGGTCGCCAAGGGAATTCACTTGTCCACTGCCGTGGCCAGTTCCATTTTCTATTTGGGATTCAACATGCTCGATCCGGTGGTGGGGGGGTTGGACGAGCGCCGGCGCAAGCTGCGGCGGGCCATCGCCATCGCGGTGGATTACGAGGAGTACATCGCCATTTTCATGAACGGTCGTGGGGTGCCTGCCCAAGGTCCGATTCCGCCGGGGATGTTCGGTTACCGCGAGGGGGCGGAGGGTATCAACCCTTACGTCTATCGCTGGGAGGACGGGCGTGCGGTGCGTCGTTCCCTGGAAGAGGCGCGGCGCCTGTTGGCCGAGGCGGGTTATCCGGGGGGGGTGGACGAGGAGACCGGAAAGCCTCTTACTTTGTATTTGGACATTGCCGGCGGCGGCCCCGACGACAAGGCGCGCATGGATTGGTTCCGCAAGCAGTTCGCCAAGCTGGGTATCCAGTTGGTGATCCGCAACACCTTGTACAACCGTTTTCAAGAGAAAATGCGCCAGGGCACGGCACAGTTGTTTCTGTGGGGTTGGAACGCCGATTATCCCGACCCGGAAAATTTCCTTTTTCTTCTCTACGGCCCCAACGGCAAAGCCAAACATGGAGGGGAAAATGCCGCGAATTACGAGAATCCGGAGTTCGACGCCTTGTTCACGCGCATGAAGAATATGGAAGACGGTCCAGAGCGCTTGGCGCTCATCGATCGGATGGTGGACATCGTCCGTCGCGATGGGCCGTGGTTGTGGGGGCTGCATCCCAAACGTTTCCGCCTCTACCATGCCTGGTACCGGAACGCCAAGCCCAACCTCATGGCCCACGATACGTTGAAATATCTGCGCATCGACGCCGATTTGCGCCATGAAAAGCGTTTGGCGTGGAATCAACCCATCGTCTGGCCGTTGTTCCTCGTCGCGGCGGTGTCGTCGGCTTTTCTGGGGATGGCGTGGGTCGCCTATCGTCGGCGCGAGCGCCAGGCCCCGAAGGGAGGGGCGGCATCATGATGGCCTATTTGGCGCGGCGTCTGTTGTACGCCGTTCCCATTTTGTTGGGGGTGAACCTGATCACTTTCACCTTGTTCTTCGTCGTCAACAGTCCCGACGACATGGCGCGCATGCACTTGGGAGCGAAGCGTGTCACTCCCGAGGCCATCGAGCAGTGGAAGGCCGAGCGCGGTTACGACAAACCATTGATCTACAATGCCAAGGCGCCGGGGCTGGAGAAGTTCACCGAGACCATTTTCTTCCAGAACTCGGTGCGCCTGTTCGTGTTCGATTTCGGTCGTTCGGATGCAGGGCGCGACATTGGCTACGATATCTCCCAGCGCATGTGGCCGTCGCTGGCCATTGCCGTGCCGGTGTTCCTGGTGGGGCTGCTCACCAACATCACCTTCGCCCTGCTCATGGCTTTCTTCCGCGCCACCCCGCTGGACGTGTGGGGGGTGGTGCTGTGCGTGGTGTTGATGTCCATTTCGCCTCTGTTCTACATCATTGCCGGGCAGTACCTGGCCGGGAAGCTCCTGCACCTGGTGCCCATTTCCGGTTACGACACGGGCCTTGCCGCCTGGAAGTTCCTCGTCTTGCCGGTGATCATCGGCATCGTCTCGGGCATCGGTTCGGGGGCGCGCTGGTACCGCACTCTGTTCCTGGAGGAGATGGGGAAGGACTACGTGCGTACCGCGCGCGCCAAGGGCCTGGCGGAGGCGGTAGTGATGTTTCGCCACGTGCTCAAGAACGCCATGATTCCCATCCTCACCGGGGCGGTGGTGGTGATCCCCCTGCTGTTCATGGGTAGCCTCATCATGGAGTCGTTTTTCGGTATTCCGGGCCTGGGCAGCTACACCATCGACGCCATCAACGGCCAGGATTTCGCCATCGTCCGCGCCATGGTCTTCCTGGGGTCGGTGTTGTACATCCTCGGCCTCATCCTGACTGATTTTTCCTACACCCTGGTGGACCCGCGGGTGAGGCTGGAGTAGGCCATGGACCGCCTCACCATCACCGTGCTCGCCGTCGTCTTGGGCTTGCCGCCCGCGGTCTTCGCCATTCTGGCAGCGACGTTGTCGGCACGACCGGTGATTCTGTGGACCGACGCGCTCCTCTATCTCTTGCTCCTCGTCACCACGTGTTTCGTCCTTTATGCCCGCCACCGTGACGACTTGCGCGACACTTGGCGTGCGGTGCTGGCCCGTCCTTTGGGGATGGCCGCCCTGGTGGTGCTGGGCTTCTACATGGCCGTGGGTCTGCTGGATTCGGTGCATTTTCGCCTGCCGGTGGGGGAGGCGAAGAACGGCGAGGTACATTACGCCGGTGAGAGCCTGAGCCTGTTGGATCTGGCCGCCACGCCTCTGCGCGAGGGGGTGGAGAAGACTTACTCCGCCCCCCTGGCCATTACTCTGTTCGTGAAGGAGACCCTGGAGCGACCGGACGGCTCCCAGGTGCGCGATTATCCGCGCCTGCGCTACGGAGGTGCCCACCTGGACGATCCCCGTGAACACCATGCCGACGTGGCCCTGCGGGTCGTGTTGGGAGCGGCGCAGGGGGCCCTGCTGGCGTTTTTCGTCCTCGTCCTCGCCGGTGCCGGCTATTCGCGACGCCATCGGCTGCCCTGGGCGCTGGCCACCGCCCGCCTGCTGCGCGGGGAGACGGCCCTGCCCTGGTGGTCCGCCCTGGCCACCTTGACGGTGATTCTGGTGCTTGCGGGGGCGGTGGTGCAACTGGCTGCCGGGTACCACGTCCTGGGTACCGACAAGGTGGGCAACGACGTCCTCTACCAGAGCCTCAAGAGTATCCGCACCGGCTTGATCATCGGTACCCTCACCACCTTGGTGATGCTTCCCTTCGCCCTCGTCCTGGGGGTGATGGCCGGCTATTTCCGGGGTTGGGTGGACGATGTGATCCAGTATCTCTACACCACCTTGAGTTCCATTCCCGGCGTGCTCCTCATCGCCGCCGCGGTACTCATGCTCCAGGTGTACATGGCCAACCACCCGGAGCTGTTCGAGACCGAGGCCGAGCGCGCCGACCTGCGCCTGTTTTTTCTTTGCGTCATCCTCGGTATCACCAGTTGGACCGGCCTGTGCCGCATGCTGCGCGGCGAGGTCTTGAAATTGCGGGAGATGGACTACGTCACCGCCGCCCGCGCCTTGGGAAGGCGTCCGGCGTCCATTCTCACCCATCATTTGGTACCCAACGTGTTGCACATCGTCCTCATCAGCGTGGTGTTGGACTTCTCCGGCTTGGTGCTGGCCGAGGCGGTGCTCTCCTACGTAGGGGTGGGGGTGGACCCGTCCATGCATTCCTGGGGCAACATGATCAACAGCGCGCGCCTGGAGATGGCGCGCGAGCCCATGGTGTGGTGGTCCTTGGCCGCCGCCTTCGTCTTCATGTTCGTGCTCGTGCTCGCCGCCAATCTGTTCGCCGACGCGGTGCGCGACGCCTTCGATCCCCGTCACGCGAGGACCCGGACCGCATGACCCAAGCCCAACCCCGACCCGCGAGCGAGCCGCTGCTGCGCGTGCGCGGCCTCACCACCCGCTTCCCCGCCCCCGGCGGGCCGGTGACGGTGGTGGACGGCGTCGATCTGGACATCCGCCGCGGCGAGACCTTCGCTCTGCTGGGCGAGTCCGGCTGCGGCAAGTCCATGACCGCCTTCTCCCTCATGCGCCTGCTGCCCTCCGCCCAGGCGGAGCTGGACGGCTCGGTGTGGCTGGACGGCACCGATCTGCTCACCCTCCCCGAGGCGGCCATGCGCAAAGTGCGCGGCGGGCGCATCGCCATGATCTTCCAGGAGCCCATGACCTCCCTCAACCCGGTGCTCACCATCGGCCAGCAGATCCAGGAGGTCCTCGCCCTGCACTTGGGCCTGCGCGGCGGGCGGGCGCGGGCGCGCATCCTCGAGCTGTTGGCGGAGGT
>WFVN01000202.1 GCA_015491615.1 Gammaproteobacteria bacterium | reverse complement strand
GTCCTGGACCTGGCCGAAGGGGAATACGTGCGCCTGCGCCTCGTTCCCGGCGAGCACGAAGTGGAGTTGCGCAACCTCACTTTCATGACCACCGATACCACCCCCGTCGAGGTATGGCGCGCGCGCACTTTCGTCTTCGCCTCCGGCCAGACCTACTACCTCCAGGCACGCCTGGACGACCAGGAATTCCGCGGTGTCTATTTCGTTCCCGAACGCCTCGGCGCCGACCGCGCACGCTGGTTGGTGCGCAATCAGGGTCTGCGTGCCGCCGGCGAGGCTGCACAGCGCCACCCCATCCGATGATCACCCCGAGGATCCACCCGCACCCATGAAACGCCCCGTTCTGTTGCTTGCGGTCGCCTTCGCCGGGGTCGCCGCCGCCACTCCCGTCGTGCCTCCGGGCAAGGCCCGGACCCTGGAGATCGCCGTCCCCGACCTGCCTGCCGAGGCACGCCTGCGGGTGGTGCCGGGCGGGCCGCGGGTAGTGGCGAGCGCCCCCCTGCCCCGGGAGGCCGGTGCCTGGGGCTGGGACGAACGCGGCCCCTGGGTGTGGGACGGACGCCTGCGGCACCTGGGCGAAGGCAAATGGGAAGCGGCGGGAAAGGTGCGCCCCCTGGCCCCCGGTTTCCGTTTGCGGGGACGGCGCCTGAGTGGTCCGGCGGGTGAATTGGTTCTGCCCGCTCCGGCGATGCGCGCCGCCGTCGACGGGGGCATCGCCTGCCTGGCCCTGGAAAACGGCGAGATCCTCTGGCTGCGCCTGGACGGGACCCCCGCCGTCACCGGCCGGACCCGGCGCGGGGCCACGGCTTTGGGGCCCTGGACCGGCGGCTGCGTGGTCCTGGACGACGCCGGCACGGTGCGCGTCCTCGCCGGGCCCGACCTGGTCGAGACGGACCGCTTCCGCGCCAACGGCCCTGGCAATGCCCTCGTGGTGGCGGCGGACCACGTCCATCTGGTGGACGACGCCAGCGGTTACACCCTCCTCGTCCTCGACGAGGCGGGGCGCCTGCGCTGGCTGGGCAGCCAGAACAAACTGGGCGCCCTCACCGCCGTCGCCGCCCACGACACGCGCGTCCTGGTGGCCGATGCCCGCGGCGCCGTGCACCTGCTGGACGTGAGCCGCCCGGACACCCCCCGGCCCCTGGCTACCCTGTACTTGGGCGCCGCCCTGCGCGGCCTCGTCTGGCACGCCGGCGAGGCCCTGGCGGTGGGCATCGATCGGGCCTGGCGCCTGGACTTCACCGCCGAGGCGCCGCCCGCCGTCTCCGATCTGGGCATCAACCTCGGAGGCAGCCGCCGCGGGCGCATCCAAGGCGATCTCCTGTACGTGGCCGACTGGTTCTCCGGCCTGCACATCTACGACGTCCGCCAACCCCGGGCTCCGCGCCTGGTGGGCACCCTGCGCACCCCCGGTTCCACCAAGGGCGTGTGGGTGGAGCGCGGCCATGCCTTCATCGCCGACGACGACCATGGCCTGCAGGTGGCCGACGTCTCCGACCCCGCCCACCCGCGGCGGGTGGCCGAGCTGCCCCTCACCGGCCTCGCCTACACCTTCGAGCGCGGCCCCCGTTACCTCTACCTAGCCGCTCACCACGGCGGTGTCCACATCCTCGACATCGACGATCCCCGCCGTCCGCGCCGGGTGGGTGGCTACGACACCCCCGGCAAGGCCTGGGCGGTACGCCTGCGCGACCACTGGCTGTACGTGGCCGACGACGACCACGGCCTGCGCGTGTTGGACGTCGCCGACCCCAGCGCCCCGCGCAGCGTCCACGCCCTCGAGGATCTGTGCCGCGCCGAAGACCTTCTCCTGGACGGCGACCTGGCCTACCTGGCCTGTTTCGACCGCGGGCTCGTCGTCCTCGACCTTGGCGATCCGGCCCGCCCGCGTCCCATCGCCCGCCTGCCCACCCCCGGCAACGCCCGCGGCCTGGCGCGGGTGGGGCGGCGCCTGTACCTGGCCGACTGGGAATCCGGGGTGCGCGTGTACGACCTCCGCGACGGCCGCCGGCCCCGCTTCCTGGGCCGCTACGACACCCGCGGCGCCGCCTGGGGCGTCCTGGTGAACGGCACCACCGCCTACGCCCTGGACTGGTGGGGCGGCATCCAGATCATCGACTTCGCCGACCCCGGCGCCCCGCGCCTGGTGGGCCGCTACCAAGGGCGCGGGCGCATCCGCGGTCTCGCCCTGGAGCAGGGCTACGCCTTCGCCGCCGCCGGCAGCGGCGGGCTCTCCGTGTACGACGTACGCAACCCCCTCAACCCGGTGTGGGGCGGTGGCGCCGAGATCGCCGGCTCGGCCTGGGACGTGGCCGTGGATGCGGGCCTCGCCGCCGTCGCCGCCGGGGACGACGGCCTCGCCCTGCTGGATGTGACCACCCCCCTGGCGCCCCTCTGGCGGGCACGCCTGGACCTTTCCCACCATGCCCGGCGCGTGGCCCTGGGGGCGGGGCACGCCTGGATCCTGGGGGACGACGGCGTGACCCTGGTCGATCTGGCCGACCCCGACCGACCCCGGCGCCGTTGGACGCGCCTGGGGGCTTGGCGGGACCTGACCGTACAAGGCGGCGAGGCCCTGCTCCTGGATGGCGAAGGCGGGCTACGTCGGTGTGATGTCAAAAATATGACGGACCCTTGCCCCGAGGCCCCTCGCCTACGCCTCCCCGAAGCTCGGCGCGTGGCTTGGGAAGGCGACACCGTGGTGTCCGTGGGGGGCGGTCACCTGCAGGTGATGGACGTGGGGAAGACACGCGTCCTCGGCACCCTGGCGCTCCCCGGCTCGGTGGACGGCCTGGTTCTGGCGGAGGGTCGCGTCTTCCTCGCCCAGGGGGCACAGGTCCTGGAGATCGACCTCTTCGACCCCATGCGACCGCGTTGGGTGGGCACTTACCCGGCCAGCCGTCCCCTGGGCGCCCTGGCGGTGGACTCGAAGGCCATTCTCGCCGGCGGTGACGCGGTCCTCCTGGGGGGCGAGCGCCTGCCGCCGGTGGTGGTGCGGCACGCGGGGTCCGGTCGGGTCTCGGT
>WFVN01000201.1 GCA_015491615.1 Gammaproteobacteria bacterium | reverse complement strand
GGTCCAGCCATTGGAAGAAGACCAGTTCCACCCCCGGTCGGCGGATGCGCCGCTGGCGGGGGAACTCGTCGCCGCGCCAGTTGCTGGCCACCCAGGGGAGGGGATGGGCGGTGAGGAAGTCCACCCCGTAGGCGAGGTCCTTCCACTGGAGGCCAATGGCGTCGTAGCGGGCTTCCATCAGGCCGCGGAGGATGAACTCGGCCTTGATGCGGTCCTGGGGCATTTGGCTTTCGATGAGGCCGCCGCTGGAGAGGAGGACCAGGTTCGGGTCTGTCTCGCGCAGGCGGTCGAGCATGGCCACCTGACGCTTGATGCCCCCCAGGTTGCCGGCCTCGGAGCAGCCGCAGGGTTCCAGTTCGCCGTCCAGGTTGCCGGTGAAGACGACGCTGAGGTGCACCGGCCCCGGCGGCGGGGCCTCCCGCCCGCCCACGCAGGCGGCCAGGAGGAGGCCCAGGCAGACGACGGCGGCTAGGCGAGCCATCTCAGCCCCCCTCGGCCCAGTCGCGCGGGCGCAGGAAGTCGGTGTACAGGCGCGCCTCCGGGGTGCCCGGTTCCGGGTGCCAGTCGTAGCGCCAGCGCACCAGGGGCGGCAGGGACATGAGGATGGATTCGGTGCGCCCGCCCGATTGCAGGCCGAACAGGGTGCCGCGGTCGTACACCAGGTTGAATTCCACGTAGCGGCCGCGGCGGTAGAGCTGGAAGTCCCGTTCCCGTTCCCCCCAGGGGGTGTCGCGGCGGCGCTGGACGATGGGCAGGTAGGCGGGCAGGTAGTGGTCGCCGACGCTCTTCATGAAGGCGAAGCTGCGTTCGAAGCCCCAGTCGTTGAGGTCGTCGAAGAACAGGCCGCCGATGCCCCGCGGTTCGTTGCGGTGCTTGAGAAAGAAGTACTCGTCGCACCAGCGCTTGAAGCGGGGGTAGACGTCCTCGCCGAAGGGGTCGCAGGCGGCGCGGGCGGTGCGGTGCCAGTGGACGCAGTCCTCCTCGAAGCCGTAGTAGGGGGTGAGGTCGAAGCCGCCGCCGAACCACCACACCGGCTCGGCGCCGTCCTTCTCGGCGATGAAGAAACGAACGTTGGCGTGCGAGGTGGGGATGTAGGGGTTGCGCGGGTGGATGACCAGGGACACCCCCAGGGCCTGGAAGCGGCGCCCGGCCAGTTCCGGGCGGTGGGCGGTGGCGGAGGGGGGCAGGCCGTCGCCGAAGACGTGGGAGAAGTTGACGCCCGCCTGTTCGAAGACCGCCCCCTCGGCCAGTACACGGGTGCGTCCGCCGCCGCCGGCGGGGCGCTCCCAGGCGTCTTCGCGGAAGGTCTCCTTGCCGTCCTCGGCGGCGAGGGCGTCACAGATGCGGTCTTGCAGGTCCAGTAGGTAGGTCTTGACGGCGTCGACGTCGGGTTCGTTCATGGGGCCCTCGGGGTTCAAACACGCAGGCGGCGACCGCTGCGCGCGTCGATGATCTCGCTGGGGCGCCGGTGGGGGCCGGCGCGTCCGTGGAGAAGATAGTCTATCCCATCCCCCAGGCGCAGCAGTACCTGCAGGGCGCTGCGGGCGGGGGGGCGGCCGGCGCGGTTGGCGCTGGTGGAGACGAGGGGGGCGCCGAAGGCTTGGCACAACGCGCGCGCCAGAGAGTGGCCGGTGAGGCGCACCGCCAGGGTGTCGCGCCCGCCGGTGATCCAGGGGGGCACGGCGGAGGTGGCGGGCACCACCCAGCTCGTCGGCCGGGGGCGGGCTTCGGTGAGGCGCGCGGCGATGGCCTCGTCGAGGGCGACCCAGGGGGCGAGCTGGTCCAGATCGGCGGCGATGAGGATGAGTCCCTTCTCCACCGGGCGGCCCTTGAGGGCGAGGAGGCGGGCCACTGCCAGTGGATCGCTGGGGTCGCAGCCGAGCCCGTACACCGTCTCCGTGGGGTAGGCCAGGAGGCCGCCGGCACGCAGGCAGCGGCACGCCTGGCGCAAAGGCCAGGCGCGCGCGGGGGCGGCGGCCGGCGGGGTCATCCTGCCCGGCGGATCCGGTGGCGGGCGCTCACGGGCGTTCCCCCCGCTCGCGGGCGATGGCGCGGTAGCCGATGTCGCGGCGGTAGAAGCAGCCGGGCCAGTGGATCTGCTCCACCACCTGGTAGGCGCGCGCTTGGGCGTCGGCGATGGTCTCCCCCAGGGCGGTGACGCACAGGACGCGCCCGCCGCTGGTGATCACCCGTCCTTGCTCGTCCAGGCGGGTACCGGCGTGGAAGACCTTGATGCCTTCCGGTTCCGGGTCGGGCAGCCCTTCGATGACGTCGCCGGTGCGGGCCTGGCCGGGGTAGCTCTCGGCGGCCATCACCACCCCCAGGGCGGGGCGCGGGTCCCAGGCCGCTTCGATCTCGTTCAGGCGCCCGGCGAGGGCCGCTTCCACCAGCTCGGTGAGGTCGGACTGCAGGCGCATCATGATGGGCTGGGTCTCCGGGTCGCCGAAACGGACGTTGAACTCCAGGACCTTGGGGGTGCCGTCGGGGGCGATCATGAGGCCGGCGTAGAGGAAGCCGGTGAAGGGGTGGCCGTCGGCGGCCATGCCCGCCACCACCGGTTCGATCACCTCCTCGAGGATGCGCCGGTGTACCTCCGGGGTGACCACGGGAGCGGGGGAGTAAGCACCCATGCCGCCGGTGTTGGGCCCCCGGTCGCCGTCGTCCCGGGGCTTGTGGTCCTGGGAGCTGGCCATGGGGAGGACGTGGCGCCCGTCCACCAGGCAGATGAAGCTGGCCTCCTCGCCTTCCAGATACTCCTCGATGACCACCCGGTGGCCGGCCTCGCCGAAGGCGTTGCCGGCGAGCATGTCGCGCACCGCCCGTTCCGCCTCGTCCAGGGTTTGCGCCACCACCACGCCCTTGCCGGCGGCGAGGCCGTCGGCCTTGACGACGATGGGGGCGCCGCGTTCGCGCAGGTGAGCGAGGGCCGTCTCCAGCTCGGTGAACACGGCGTATTCGGCGGTGGGGATGCGGTGGCGGGCCATGAAGTCCTTGGCGAAGGCCTTGGAGCCCTCCAGGCGGGCGCAGGCGGCGGTGGGGCCGAAGCAGGCCAGGCCGGCCTCGGCGAAGGCATCCACCACGCCGGCCACCAGGGGGGCCTCCGGGCCGACGATGGTGAGGTCCACGCCTTCGCTGCGGGCCAGGTCCACCAGGGCGGGGATGTCGGTGGCGGCGACGGGGCGGTTCTCCACCTTGGCCTCGCGGGCGGTGCCGGCGTTGCCGGGGGCCACCAGGACTCGGCTCACGCGGGGGGACTGGGCGGCGCGCCAGGCGAGGGCGTGTTCGCGCCCGCCGCTGCCGATGATGAGGACCTTCATGGGCGCTCCTTCAGTGTCGGAAATGGCGGATGCCGGTGAAGACCATGGCCATGCCGTGCTCGTCGGCGGCGGCGATGACCTCCTCGTCGCGCATGGAGCCGCCGGGTTGGATGACGGCGGTGATGCCCGCCTCGGCGGCGGCGTCGATGCCGTCGCGGAAGGGGAAGAAGGCGTCCGAGGCCATCACCGAGCCGGCCACCCGCAGGCCCTCGGCGGCGGCCTTCTCGGCGGCGATGCGCGCCGACCAGACGCGGCTCATCTGCCCGGCGCCGATGCCGATGGTCTGCCCGTCGCGGGCATAGACGATGGCGTTGGACTTGACGAACTTGGCCACCCGCCAGGCGAACAGCAGGTCGGCCAGCTCGCGCTCGTCGGGGGCGCGGCGGGTGACCGTCTTCAAGTCTTGCGGCTGGATGCGGGCGATGTCCCGGTCCTGGACCAGGAGGCCGCCGGTGACGCGCTTGAAGTCCAGGCCGGGGCGCGGCTCGGCGGGCCAGTGGCCGCAGGCGAGGACGCGCACGTTGGGCTTGGCGGCAAGGATCGCCTGGGCGTCCTCGTCCACTTCGGGGGCGATGATCACCTCCACGAACTGCCGCTCGACGATGGCCCGCGCCACCGGCCCTTCCAGGGGGCGGTTGAAGGCGATGATGCCGCCGAAGGCGGAGGTGGGGTCGGTGGCGTAGGCGCGTTCGTAGGCGGCCAGCGGGTCTTCCGCCACCGCCACCCCGCAGGGGTTGGCGTGTTTGACGATGACGCAGGCGGGCTCGCCGAACTGCTTGACGCATTCCAGGGCCGCATCGGTGTCGTTGATGTTGTTGAAGGACAGGGCCTTGCCCTGGATCTGTTCGGCGCTGGCCACGGAGGTCTCCAGGTCCCCCGGCTCACAGTAGAAGGCGGCCTTCTGATGGGGGTTCTCGCCGTAGC
>WFVN01000200.1 GCA_015491615.1 Gammaproteobacteria bacterium | reverse complement strand
CTTCTTCGAGGAACGGGGCGAGCGGTTGCCGGTAATGATCTCCGGCACCATCACCGACGCCTCCGGACGCACCCTATCCGGGCAGACGGTGGAGGCCTTCTACAACGCCCTCAACCACGCCCGTCCCCTCTCCATGGGCCTCAACTGCGCCCTGGGAGTGACGCAGCTACGCCAGTACGTGGAGGAGCTGGCCGCCATCGCCACCTGCCGCACCTCCGTGCACCCCAACGCCGGCCTCCCCAACGAGTTCGGCGAATACGACGAGAGCCCCGAGTTCATGGCCGGCCACATTCGCCAGTGGGCGGAGGCGGGCTGGATCAACATCGTCGGCGGCTGCTGCGGCACCACCCCCGAACACATCCGCGCCATCGCCGAGGCGGTGGCCGACCTGCCCCCGCGCGAGCCGCAGCGGGAGGACCCGCCCCTCACCCGCCTGTCCGGCCTGGAGGCCTTCAACATCGGCCCGGACTCGCTCTTCGTGAACGTCGGCGAGCGCACCAACGTGACCGGCTCGGCGCGCTTCAAGCGCCTGATCCTGGAGGAAAAATACGACGAGGCCCTGGACGTGGCCCGGAACCAGGTGGAAGGCGGCGCGCAGCTCATCGACGTCAACATGGACGAGGCCATGCTGGACGGCAAACGGGCCATGCGCACCTTCCTCAACCTCATCGCCGCCGAACCGGACATCGCCCGCGTGCCGGTGATGGTGGACTCCTCCAAGTGGGAGATCCTGGAAGAAGGGCTCAAGTGCCTGCAGGGCAAGGGGGTGGTCAACTCCATCTCCCTCAAGGAGGGGGAGGACAACTTCCTGCGCCAGGCCGAGCTGTGCCGCCGCTACGGCGCCGCGGTCATCGTCATGGCCTTCGACGAGCGGGGCCAGGCGGACACCTACCAGCGCAAGATCGAGATCTGCGAGCGGGCCTACCGCCTCCTCACCGAGCGCCTGGACTTCCCGCCCCAGGACATCATCTTCGACCCCAACATCTTCGCCATCGCCACCGGCATTCCCGAACACGACAACTACGCGGTGGACTTCATCGAGGCCACCCGCTGGATCAAGCAGAACCTGCCCCACGCCCTGGTCTCCGGCGGCGTCTCCAACGTCTCCTTCTCCTTCCGCGGCAACAACCCCGTGCGCGAGGCCATCCACGCGGTATTCCTCTACCACGCCATCGCCGCGGGCATGGACATGGGCATCGTCAACCCGGCGCAACTGGCGGTGTACGAAGAGATCCCCGAGGAGCTGCGCGAGCGCGTCGAGGACGTGGTCCTCAACCGCCGCCCGGACGCCACCGAGCGCCTCCTGGAGATCGCCGACCGCTACCGGGGTGACGGCGCCGCACAGGAAAAGAAGGAAGACCTGGCCTGGCGCGAACTGCCCGTGGAGGAGCGCATCACCCACGCCCTGGTGAAGGGCATCGACGCCTACATCGAGGAAGACACCGAACTGCTGCGCCAGCAGGTGGACGACCCGGTGAAGGTCATCGAAGGCCCCCTGATGGCGGGCATGAACGTGGTCGGCGACCTGTTCGGCGAGGGCAAGATGTTCCTCCCCCAGGTGGTCAAGAGCGCGCGCGTCATGAAGAAGGCGGTGGCCTACCTCATCCCCTACATCGAGGCCAACAAGAAGGCCGACGACCGCGCCGCCGGCAAGATCCTCCTCGCCACCGTCAAGGGCGACGTGCACGACATCGGCAAGAACATCGTCGGCGTCGTCCTCCAGTGCAACAACTTCGAGGTCATCGACCTGGGGGTGATGGTGCCGGCGCAGAAGATCCTCGACACCGCGCGCGCCGAGGGGGTGGACATCATCGGCCTCTCCGGCCTCATCACCCCCTCCCTGGAGGAGATGGCGCACGTGGCCAAGGAGATGCAGCGCCTCGGCTTCACCCAGCCCCTGCTCATCGGCGGCGCCACCACCTCGCGCGTGCACACGGCGGTGAAGATCGCCCCCCACTACGACGGCCCCACCGTCTGGGTGAAGGACGCCTCGCGCGCCGTCGGGGTGGCGCAGAACCTCATCCAGGAAGACGTGCGCGAGGCCTTCGTGCGCCAGGTGCACGAGGAATACGAGGCGGTGCGCCGCCAGCGCGAGGGTAAGGGGCGGGCGCGCGAGTACCTGCCCCTGCCGGAGGCGCGCGCCAACAAGGTCCCCATCGACTGGAACGCCGGCACCCCGCCGGCCCCGCGCCGGCCCGGCGTCACCGTCCTCGACGACTACCCCCTGGCGGAACTGGTGGACTACATCGACTGGAGCCCCTTCTTCCACGCCTGGGAGCTGTCCGGCCGCTATCCGGACATCCTCGGCGACCCACGCAAGGGGCCCGAGGCCCGGCGCCTGTTCGAGGACGCCAAGCGCATGCTGGAACGCATCGTCGAGGAAGGCTGGCTGGGCGCGCGGGCGGTGATCGGCCTGTTCCCCGCGCGCACGGTGGAGGACGACGACATCGAGGTGCTGGACCCGGAAACCGGCGAGTCCCTCACCACCTTCCACTTCCTGCGCCAGCAGGTGAAGAAACCCGCCGGGCGCCCCAACCAGTGCCTGGCCGACTTCGTCGCCCCGCGGGAGACGGGCCTCGCCGACCACCTGGGGGTGTTCGCCTGCACCGCCGGCATCGGCATCGACGAGCACATCGCCCGCTTCGAGGCCGCGCACGACGACTACAACGCCATCCTCTTGAAATCCCTCGCCGACCGCCTCGCCGAGGCCTTCGCCGAGCGTCTCCACCAGCGGGTGCGTACCGAATTCTGGGGCTACGCCCCGGACGAGGCCCTGGACAACGACGCCCTCATCCGCGAACGCTACCAGGGCATCCGTCCGGCCCCCGGCTACCCGGCCTGCCCGGACCACACCGAAAAAGGCATCCTCTGGGACCTGCTGGACGTGGAGCGGCGCATCGACCTGCACCTCACCGAGAGCTACGCCATGACCCCCACGGCGGCGGTGAGCGGCTTCTACTTCGCCCACCCGCAGAGCGAATACTTCGTCCTCGGCCCCATCGACTGCGACCAGGTGGCCGACTACGCCCGGCGCAAGGGGATGAGCGTGGCGGAGGTGGAGCGCTGGCTGGCCCCCAACCTGGGCTACAGCCCGGAATGAGTCAGAAGGGGAACTTCCAGCCCAGTTGCAGGGCGTAGAGACCGATGCGGTCGTTGTCCAGCAGGCGCGCGTACTCGACCATGAAGCTGCCGCGCCGGCCGATGATCCACTCGCCGCCGAGGCCGAAACTCAGGCCGTCCTCGCTGCGCTCAGAAATAGTCCCGCCCACGTCTTCCTCGATGAGCACGCGCGTGTAGCCCACCACGCTGCGCAGCACGGCGGCGTCCGCCACCGGCAGCTCCCCCACCACGTAGGCGCCGAAGTGGTAGGGCAGGAACAGGGTCCAGCGGGTGCCGTCGGTACGCGTCACCGTATCGCCCCCCAGGCCGGCCCCGAAACGCCCCTCCAGGCTCACCCCCCAATCCTTCAGGGGCACCCCCAGGCGCATCTGCACGGTGCGCGGCGCGGCGTCGGTGTTGGCGGGGATACGCGCGGTCATGAAGGCCAGGTCGAGGCCGGAGTAGGGAGCCGCTCCCACGGGCGGCAGAAGGAGGATGGAGAGCAAAATGAAAGGCAGCACACGCATCGACGAAATCCTCGGACCGGTGAGGGGAAAACGACGTCGAGTATAACCATCCCCGTCAGAGGGGTGCCACCTCGATACCGTCCCCAGGGGCCTCGTGACACAACCCCTTGAGCACCAGATCGGTGAAACTGACGATGCCCACCACCTCCTGACCGTCGACGACCGGCGCGCGCGAGATGTTGAAGCGGTTGAACAAGCGCGCACAGTAGCGGATGTCCATGTCCGGTCGCACCGAAAGCACCGGCTTGACCATCACCTCATAGACGTTCACCCGGTCCGGAGAAAGGTCCCGGGCGAGCACCGTGCGGGCGATGTCGGAAAGGAGCAGCATGCCCCACTCATCATGCTCGTGGCGCTTTCTGACGATGAGACACTTGGTCTCGTGGTGCTTCATGGTGGCGAGGGCCTCGGTGATGGTGTTGAGACCGTCCACCACGTCGAACTCCCTCTTCATCACCTGCCGCACGAAGATACGTTTGCGCTCGCTCACAGTTCGTCCTCCACCACACGGGTCAATTCTCGGACCTGATGGGACACCCCCACCGCATCCTCCACATTGACCTGGAAAGCGATCCCGGCCCCGTGCTCACGATCCAGTTCGCCTACCTCGTTGATGCGCTCCAGGATGCGCCGGGAGAGGTGCTCTTCCACCAGGAACATGAGCATGTCCCGCTGCGTCTCCAGAGACAAACCGAAGAAGGTGCGGGTTGGTTGCAGACCTTCGCCTCGGGCCTGGCTGATGATGGTGGCGCCGGTGGCACCTTCCTCCCGGGCGGCCTTGAGGACGGCGTCGGTCTTGCCGTCTTCCACCAGGGCGATGATGAGTTTGAAATGCATGGCGAAACTCCTGTCGAGCGTTGCCTCGTACGGACCACGTGGACGATTGCGCGTGGCCATGCCCGTCATCATAGGGGAAGAGCCGGCAAAGGCAATGAGACCAACACCATCCTAACAACGGCGAAGGTGTGACCATCGAATTCGCAGCGGGCGATACCCTGTCGGCGCATATACGTTCAGCAAGCGTTCATCAGGATTGACGCCCTGGAACGGTTTGGTGTGCAATAGATCGCCGTCGAGACAATCACAGGCCACAAAACGACGAAGGGGGAAGTCCATGTCCTTGCAACGCACCATCGCCACGGCTTTCATGGCCGGCGTATTCTTCTGCGCCGGCGCCGCTTCCGCCGCCGAATTCATCAAGCTCAAAGACCCCTTGTGGTTCGGCAACTTCCCGCAGGACAAGATCGACCTGAAAAAGATCAAAAAAGCGGTGGAACAGGCCCTCACCGGCCCGGTGGACGCCGAGTACCAGTGCGGTGAGGTCTATCTGGACTGCGTCGCGCGTGCGGTGCGTGAATGGGAGTACCAGGGGGAAAGGTATCGGGAAATCGTGGTCAACGTACACACCGTCGGCCACGTCGCCAACGCCGTGCGTACCAGTGGGGGGCAATGGCCCCAGGTAGTCATCCAATGACCGCCTGGAGGGGTCGCTGTCGAGGGGCCCTTCCGGGCCCCTTTTTCGCATGGGGTCGGCACGGACAAGGTTCAACGGATGGAAACCCCGTCCATGGGACGAGGAGCGGCTCGGATTCCTCCCACGTTCAAGGAAATGCCCGCGACCGCCGATAGGGGCACAGGTGCGATGCCTCGGCAAGGAGGTGACCATGAGCAAGCGCCCATCCATCAAAGACGACCCCATGTACCAACTGCTGCGGCAGGGCAAAATCAAGGAATTCAATCGGCTGCGCGCGGAAGGGCGGGAGTGCGACCTCACCTACGCCGATCTGCGCGGCCTGGACCTGCGGGGGATGGACGCCCGTGGACTGGACTTCTCCGGCAGTTACTTCCGCCAGTCCGACCTACGCGGCATCGACTTCACCAAAAGCAACCTGGAAGGGGCGAGCATCAACGGCTGCAAGGTCTCCGGTGCCTATTTTCCCCACTGCCTGCATGCCGACGAGATTACCATGTCCCTGGTCTACGGCACCCGCCTGCGCTATCCGCGCGACGACTGAACCTCATTCGGGCAGCAGTCCCGCCGCCTGCAGGGCCGGGCGCCAATCCACACTGGGGTCGCCGGCCACCAGGAAGGACGGATTGAGGAGAGAGTCCTTGGCGTTGTAGACCAGGGCCTTCCCTGCCAGATCCATCATCACGCCCCCCGCTTCCTCGACGATGGCCTGTGCCGCCGCGGTGTCCCACTCCGAAGTGGGGCCGAGACGGGCATAAAGATCCGCCGCCCCTTCCGCCACCAGGCAGGACTTCAGGGAACTGCCCAGGGAGAAGACCTCCGTCTCCCGCCCCAAGGCGGCGAGAAAGCGCTCCAGTCTGGAATTGCCGTGGGAACGGCTTCCCGCCACCACAATGGGGCCCGTCGCGGGCAAGGGACGGGTACGGATGACCTGGGCTGCCACCCCAGGGGCCCACTTGCACGCTCCCAAATCGCGGGCGGCATAATAGACCAGGCCGCTGACCGGCACCTGGATCACCCCCAGTACCGGGCGGTGGTACTCGATGAGAGCGATATTGACGGTGAACTCGCCGTTGCGCTTGACGAATTCGCGCGTGCCATCCAAGGGATCCACCAACCAATACCGATGCCAAGAGCGACGCTCGCTGAAGGAAATGGTGGCGGACTCTTCCGACAATACCGGCCATTGGGGCGTAAGGCGGGA
This sequence comes from Gammaproteobacteria bacterium, assembly GCA_015491615.1. GTDB lineage: Bacteria > Pseudomonadota > Gammaproteobacteria > S012-40 > S012-40 > S140-43. The sequence continues at coordinate 14,194 of WFVN01000200.1, read as the reverse complement.
CAGCCCCTCGACAATGATTTCGTGGGCGGCCAAATCGGCGGCGGTGAGGGGCGAGGCATCACCCTTGTGGGTGACGTCGAATTCAGTCTCGTAGACAGCCAAGATGCGCCGCCCCGCCGCCTCGGCCAGCTCGATCACAGGAGGTAGGAGCGCTTCCAACGCCTGGGAAGCGAGGTGGTCTGCATTCATGGTTTGAGGTATTCCCGGGTGAGGAAGAGGGCGGCGATGGAGCGCGCCTCGGTGCATTCGGGGTGGGCCAGGAGCTCGTCCAGGCGAGACAAGTGCCAGGGCACCACCTCCGGCGGTTCCGGCTCGTCGCCGGGCAATCGATAGGGATAGAGATCGTAGGCGAGAACCACGTGGGTGTCGTGGCTCATGTAACCGGGCGCGGTGGTGAGTCGGTGCAGCACCTCGAGGCGTCGTGCCCCATATCCCACCTCTTCCATGATTTCACGGCCGGCCGCGGCTTCCGGCGTCTCTCCCGCCTCGATGCGCCCCTTGGGCAAGGCCAGCTCGTAGCGGTCCACTCCGGCAGCGTACTCACGGATGAGGAGAACGGTATCGGCGTCCAACAGGGGAACCACCAACACCGCCCCATGGGCAGAGCCCCGCAAGCGTTCATATCGAACCTCCACGCCGTTGGGGAAACGCAGATCGATGGCCTCCACATGGAAGATACGAGTACGGGCCAGAGTCCGGCGACGCAACACCTGGGGTTTGGTACGGGGGCTCTCGGGGTCCATGACGCTCTCCGTGAAAGAGCCCATTCTAGCACCCGCTCCGGGGGCGCTTCACCCTGCCCGGGGCAGAGGTAAAATAGCGCGCCTTTTTTGTATGCGAGGAATAACGAAATGACCTACCGACGTTGGATGTGCGTCATCTGCGGCTTCATCTACGACGAAGAGAAAGGCCTGCCCGAAGAGGGCATCGCCCCCGGCACCAAATGGGAGGACGTGCCGGTGAACTGGCGCTGCCCCGACTGCGGCGTGGGCAAGGACGACTTCGAAATGGTGGAGCTGCCGCGCTGAGTTCAGAAAGGCTTGACCACCGCCAGGATGACGATGGCCACCAACAGCAGGGCCGGGATCTCGTTGATGAAACGGTAGAACCCCTCGCTGTGGACATTGGCGTCGGCGCGGAAGTCGCGCATCAGGAACCACAACCACACGTGGTAGCCGATAAGCCCCGCCACCAGGGTGAGCTTGGCGTGCAACCATCCGGCAGAGCCGGAAGCCATCCAATCGGCACCGAACATCAACCACAGGCCGAAGAGAATCGTGAGTGCGGCGCCGATGGTCATGATGACGAACAATTTGCGTTCCATGATCTTGAAACGCGCCAGGCTCGGTTCGTCTTCGGTGGTGGCGTGATAGACGAACAGGCGCGGCAGATAGAAGAGCCCGGCGAACCAGGTCACCATGAAAATGATGTGAAACGCCTTCACCCAAGGCATGCAGCTTCACCTCTGGTTTGTTGTGGATTCAGGGAGGGCGGGGAAACGATCCATTTCCTGCGCGGTGAGTATGCCATAGATGTGAGTGGGGTTGTGCCGCACCACGTACAAGGTCTCTACGTGTGAATCGCGCAGTCGGCGCCAGGCGTCGTCCAGGGTGGCCTGGAAGTCCAGGGGGGCGACGGACAGGCGCTGGGCGGGGATTTCCATCAAGTCGATGAGATCGGCCTCTGGATGGGCCTCCAAGTAGGTGAGCAGGTCCACCGCCGGCATCAGGCACTGGGGCACATCTCTCTCCATGACAAGGATCCAACGGGGCTTGCAAGCGAGGGCGGCCTTCGCCGCCGCCCGTTCCACGGTCTGCGGGAGGGCGGAGAAATCCCGGTCGATGGCCGACAATGCCCCCACTTGGCGCAAGGCCACCGCCGCCGGGTGCTCGTCGTAGTCCAGGCCACGCGCCGCCATGAGGACGGCGAATACCGAGCGACGATGGGCGAACGCCTCGCTGGCAGTGAGGCTGGCAGCGACGATGGCCAGCATCCCGGGAAGAATGACACCGGTCTCGCCGGTGAGTTCCAACAGTGCGGTGAGGGCCGCCAAGGGGGCCTGGAGCACGGCCCCCATCATCGCCCCCATGCCGAGCAGAGCGTAGAGGGCGGGGTCGGCGATCCGCCCGGGATAGAACGCGTGCACGACTAGGCCGAGGGTACCACCGGCAGTGGCCCCCATCACTAAGGTGGGGCCGATAAGCCCGCCGGGCAGGCCCAACCCCACCCCCGCGGCCGTGGCCACCAGCTTGGCGGCGGTCACCCCCGCCAGGGTGCCCAGGGCCAGCTCGCCGGCGAGGGCGGCGTCCACCGTATCGTAGCCGATGCCCATCACCTGCGGCACGAACACGGCCACCGCGCCCACCGCCAGGCCCGCCAGAGTCAGGCGCAACCACCAGGGGCGCTCCCGCCCCACCTCGGTGAACCACTCCAGCAGGCGCACGAAGACGACGCTCAAGGCCCCCAGGAAAATGCCAGCGAGGAACACCCAAGGCAGCTCCGCCACCGGCGCCAAGTCCAGGTGGGGGACGAAGAAGGCCGGGCTGTCGCCGTAGACCAGGCGGGAGACGGCAGTGGCGCTCACCGAGGCGAGGATCACCGGCAGGAAACCGGCGATGGTGTATTCCCGGAGAACCACCTCCATGGCGAAGACGACCCCCGCCAGGGGAGTGTTGAAGGCCGCGCCGATGGCACCGGCGGCGCCACAGGCGGTGAGAATGCGGGTAGCGTTGTGGGGCAGGGTGAGGTACTGGGCGAGGAGACTGCCCGGGGTGGCCCCGAGGTGCACCGCCGGACCTTCGCGCCCCACCGAGTGGCCGGCGACGATGGACAGGGCTGCGCCGAAGAACTGCACCAGCCCGTTTATCAAGGGCAGGCGCCCCTGGTGATAGAGTAGGCGCTCGCGCACGTACACCACCCCTACGCCGCGCATCCCCGCCGGCAGGGCGGTGTAAGCCAGCCCCAGTACGAACCCACCCAGGACGGGGAGAGTGAAGCGCCAGAGGACGTCCAGGGCCTCGTAGTTCTCCGGGTCGCCGCCGGGCAAGAACAGGCCCTGCGCCCCTTCCACCAACAGCCGGAAGGCGACGATCACCGTCCCGGCCAGCAGACCGGTGAGCAACGCCAAGAGGGCGAGCCACGGCATCCCCGTGTCGATGCGGGACAGACGCAGGCGGAGAAAATCGAGATTCATGCGATGAACGGTCGGATTTCGTCCATTATGCCCCAGTGCCATCGGACATGGCAGCGATGAATCCCGAACTGTGGGGGCTGTTCGTCAGCGCCTTCCTCTCCGCCACCCTCCTGCCGGGCGGCTCCGAGGTCCTCCTCGCCCTGTTGCTGCGGGAAGGTGAGATACCGGCCCCGGCCTTGTGGGCGACGGCCACCGTCGGCAACGTCCTGGGCAGTCTGGTCACCTTCGCCATGGGGCGCCTGCTCGCCCGGCGCGTGGGCCGGCGCCTCCTGGACGACCCCCGCCACGCGCGCGCCCTGGCGCGCCTGCGCCGCTGGGGAGCGGCCGCCCTGTTGCTGGCCTGGTTGCCAGTGGTGGGCGATCCCTTGTGCCTGGTGGCCGGTTGGCTGGGCATGCCCTGGCTCACCGCCACGGCCATGATCGCCCTGGGTAAGGGGCTGCGCTACGCCCTGCTGGTATGGGGAATGGAGCTTTTCTGAGTGATATAATCAAGAATGGCGGCGTGCTACAATCGCGCGCCCGAGGCGAGTCGGCGACGGCATGAGAATCCGCGAGATCCCCTACAACTACACCTCCTTCTCGGACCGGGAGATCGTCATCCGGTTTCTGGGGGAGGAAGGCTGGGACATCCTCAATCTGTTACGGGGGCAGCGGCGCACCGGCCGTTCCGCGCGCATGTTGTTCGAGGTCCTGGGGGACATGTGGGTCATCTGCCGTAACCCCTACATTCAGGACGACCTGCTCGAGTCGGAGAAGCGCTGGGGCTCCCTGGTACACGCCCTCAACCACCGCCTGGAGCAGATCGAGGCGCGCGCCGAGGGACGCACCGAGACCCTGCGCCTGCTGGCCATGGCGCGCCAGGCGGTGCGCGAGTTCGAGGCCTGGCTGCCGCGCCAACGGGACCTGCGCCGGCGCGCCCTCAAGCGCCTCTCCCGCCACACCCGCCGCGACAACATCGACTTCGGCGGTCTGGCGCGCGTCTCCCACGTCACCGACGCCACCGACTGGCGCGTGGAGCTGCCCTTCGTCGTCATCACCCCGGACCGGGAAGAAGAGGTGGCTCCCCTGGTGGCCGCCTGCATCGAGCTGGGGCTGACCATCATCCCGCGCGGCGGCGGCACCGGCTACACCGGCTCCGCCGTCCCCCTGTACACCGACAGCGCCGTCATCAACACCGAGAAGCTGGACGACCTCTCGCCGGTGGAGGAACGCGTCCTCCCCGGCCTCGAGCGGCCGGTGCCGGTGATCCGCGCCGGCGCCGGCGTGGTCACCCGCCGCGTGGCCGAGCGCGCCGAGGCCGCGGGCCTGGTGTTCGCCGTCGATCCCACTTCCCAGGACGCCTCCACCATCGGCGGCAACGTGGCCATGAACGCCGGCGGCAAAAAGGCGGTGGCCTGGGGCACCACCCTCGACAACCTCGCCTCCTGGCGCATGGTCACCCCTGACGCCCGCTGGCTGGAGGTGGAACGCCTGGACCACAACCTGGGCAAGATCCACGAACAGAACACCGTGCGCTTTCGCCTCAAGCGCTTCGAGCCCGACGGCAAGACGCCGGTGGGCGAGCCGGAGATTTTGGAGATCCCCGGCCACGCCTTCCGCAAGGCGGGCCTGGGCAAGGACGTCACCGACAAGTTCCTGTGCGGCCTGCCGGGGGTGCAGAAGGAAGGCTGCGACGGCCTCATCACCTCCGCCGAGTTCGTCCTCCACCGCATGCCCGCCCACATCCGCACCGTGTGCCTGGAGTTCTACGGCCACGACCTGCACAAGGCGGTGCCCGCCATCGTCGAGACCAAGAACTACCTGGACGGGCGCGACGACGTCCTCCTCACCGGCCTGGAACACCTGGACGAGCGCTACGTGAAGGCGGTGGGCTACACCCCCAAGGCGGCGCGCGGCGAGCGCCCCAAGATGGTCCTCATCGCCGACATCGCCGGCGACGACGAAAACGCCGTCGCCGAGGCCGCCTCCCAGGTGGTGCGCCTGGCCAACGCCCGCGACGCCGAGGGCTTCGTCGCCGTCTCCCCCGAGGCGCGCAAGCGCTTCTGGGCCGACCGCGCCCGCACCGCCGCCATCGCCGCCCACACCAACGCCTTCAAGATCAACGAAGACGTGGTCATCCCCCTGGACCGGCTGGGCGAATACCAGGCGGGCATCGAGCGCATCAACATCGAGCAATCCCTCAAGAACAAGCTGGAGATCGCCGCCGCCCAGCATGCTTTCCTGAGCGAGGACTGGTCCGACCTGCTGCGCGCCCAGCCCGACTTCGAGCCCTCCGCCGAGCTGGACGCCATCGTCGCCGAGAAGAAGGCCGCCGCCGGCGACCACCTGGCGGCGGTGCAGCGTCACTGGCAGGCCCTCCTCGAGCACCTGGACGAACCCGCCGAGGCCCATGACGCCCTCCTCGACGAGGTCGCCCGCGCCCGCCGCCGTCCCGACGACACCCTCCTGGACCTGCTCCTGCGCCGCGACCTGCGCATCTCCTACCGGCGCGAGGTGCGCCGCGTCCTCGGCGACATCTTCGCCGGCAACGAATTCGCCGCCGCGCGCGCGCGCCTCGACCAGATCCACCGCGAACACCGCAACCGGCGCCTGTTCGTCGCCACCCACATGCACGCCGGCGACGGCAACGTGCACACCAACATCCCCGTCCACTCCAACGACTACGACATGCTGCGCGAGGCCGAGCGCATCGTCGATCGCATCATGGACCTGGCCACCGCCCTCGGCGGCGTCATCTCCGGCGAACACGGCATCGGCCTGACCAAGTACCAATACCTGCCCGAGCCCATGAAGGCGGCCTTCGCCCGCTACAAGGAACAGGTGGACCCGCAAGGCCACTTCAACCGCGGCAAGCTCCTGCCCGGCTCCGGCCTGGAGCGGGCCTACACCCCCTCCCTGCGCCTGCTGCAACAGGAGGCCCTCATCCTCGAAGAGAGCGAACTGGGCGAACTCAACGACGACATCCGCCACTGCCTGCGCTGCGGCAAGTGCAAACCGGTGTGCACCACCCACGTCCCGCGCGCCAACCTCCTCTACTCACCGCGCAACAAGATCCTCGCCAGCGGCCAGCTCATCGAGGCCTTCCTCTACGAGGAACAGACCCGCCGCGGCCTCTCCCTGCGTCACTTCGACGAGATGAACGACGTCGCCGACCACTGCACCGTCTGCCACCGCTGCCTCACCCCCTGCCCGGTGAACATCGACTTCGGCGACGTCACCGTACGCATGCGCAAGATCCTGCGCGACCGCGGCCACAAGCGCCGCAGCCTGGGCGCTGCCCTGGCCATGACCTACCTCAACGTCACCGACCCGCGCACCATCGGCCTGCTGCGCAAGGGCGTCATCGAAGCCGGCTACAAGGCCCAGAACCTCGCCCACCGGGCCGCCCGCGCCCTGCGCCTCATCCCCCGCGGGCGTCCCGCCGCCACCACCGGCAAGCCCAAGATTCCCGCGCAGGTCATCCGCTTCGTGGACAAACCCCTCCCAGAACACCTGCCGCGCCAACCCATGCGCCGCCTCCTGGGCCTGGAAGACGACAAGCAAGTCCCCATCCTGCGCGACCCCGCGCGCCCCGAAGAAGAACAAGAGGCCGTCTTCTACTTCCCCGGCTGCGGCTCCGAACGCCTGTTCTCCCAGATCGGCCTCGCCACCCTCGCCATGCTCTACGAAACCGGCGCCCAGACCGTCCTGCCCCCCGGTTACCTGTGCTGCGGCTACCCCCAGACCGCCGCCGGCGAGGCCGACCGCGGCCAGCGCATCGTCACCGCCAACCGCGTCCTCTTCCACCGCATCGCCAACACCCTCAACTACCTGGACATCAAAACGGTGGTGGTCTCCTGCGGCACCTGCATGGACCAACTCCTGCAATACCAATTCGACGCCATCTTCCCCGGCTGCCGCCTGCTGGACATCCACGAATATCTGCAAGACAAGGGCGTGCGCCTGGAAGGCGTCAACGGCCGCCGCTACCTCTACCACGACCCCTGCCACAGCCCCATCAAGACCCGCGACCCGGTGGCCATGGCGCGCGAACTCCTGGACGCCCCGGTGAAACTGGCCGACCGCTGCTGCGGCGAGGCCGGCACCTTCGCCGTCGCTCGCCCCGACATCGCCGCCCAAGTCCGCTTCCGCAAGGAAGAAGAACTCAGAAACGACCTCCTCGCCCTCACCGGCCAGGCCCGGGCCGACGACAACGTCAAACTCCTCACCACCTGCCCCGCCTGCCAACAAGGCCTCGCCCGCTACCGCGAAGACACCGGCCTGGAGACCGACTACATCGTCGTCGAACTGGCCCGCGCCCGCCTCGGCGAAGACTGGCAAAACGCCTTCCTCGACAACATCCGCCGAGGCGGCATCGAACGCGTCCTCCTCTGAAGAACGTTAGTCCCCCTCTCCGCCAAAGTGGCCTTCACGGACCCGCCCGCCATGGCCTGCCCGCCAGAAACCGCTACCCCCTCGGCGAAAACGCCCGCTCCTCGTGCTCGCCCTGCATTGGGGTGGGGTCCTCCATAAGGCCATCGAATGGCCCAGAAAAACCGGGGGCGGGAAAGCCTTGGTCGATCCTGCACGGCTTTTGCTAATGATTGGGTCACCACGGAAGGACCGGCACGCACCACACGGAAATCATCATACCGGGAAGTCTTTGTTTTTCTGGCATGTCTTTTGCTATATGACTCTCTGAGCCGTCCGTAACGTCGGAAAACCGGTTACCCCTAACGAGGAGCCAACAATGAAACGTACTTCCGTAAAGGTCCGTAATCCATTCCACTGGCTGGCCTTGGCCGCTCTGGCCATTCTCCTGATGCCGTCCTTCGCCGAGGCCATCCCCGCCTTCGCCCGCCAGGCGGGGCAAACCTGTACCGCCTGCCACTACCAGCATTTCCCCACCCTCAATAGCTTCGGTCGCGCCTTCAAGGCCTCCGGCTACTCCCTGGTGGGAATACAAGGACAAGTGGAAGGCGATGGCCTGGCCATCCCGGACACCCTCAATGCCGCCCTGGTGGGTTCCGCTCAATACGTCAAAGGGGACGCGCAAGAATTCGGTCTGCCCGCAGCTCTCTCTCTCTATTTGGCCGGCAAGGTGGCCGACAACGCTGGTTTCATGATGGAGATCCCCTTCACCCCACAGGCGGTGGAAGTGGGCGGCAGCGAAGGGGAAACCCTCAGCGCCGCGGCCCGCTACGGCTCCTTCAAGGGCAGCTACTTCCTCGATGTACAAGGCGTGAGTGTCGGCCTCCATGGCTACAGCACCGAGATGGCCGGCCCTGCCTATGGCTTCGAGCTGCTCTCCACCGGCGCCATGGGAATGAACGTCCCGGTGAGCGGCAACAACGCCATGGGCGCCATCGGCCTGCACATGGAGCACGGCGCTACCCTCATGAGCCAATTCATGGGCAGCATGGACATGCCCATGGCCGGCGCCGCCACCGGCCTAGGCGTCTCCGCCCAGAACGGCCTCGGCTATGTGTACGTCTCCCAGTACCTTGCCGACCAGAAAGTGGAACACTTCGCCAGCCCCAAATTGGGGAACTACCTGCGCGTCGTATGGACCCCCAACCTGGCCGGCTACGACGTGGGCTTGGGCACCCAGATCTACCTGGGCGAGGCCACCACCCCGGAAGGCCGCCTGGACGCCAAGGCCACCACCTTGGACCTCCAGGTGCAAGGCGAGGCCATGGGGCGAGCCATCGGCATCTACGCCAGCTACGCCAGTGCCCCCAAATCCACCGCCAGTGCCAAGAACTGGTACAATCTATCCACCGGCGGCGACAACTCCGCCATCGGCATCATGGGCGAGGTGAGCCTGGCGAACCGCCTCTTCGCTTCTCTCGGCTTCGTCTCCGCCACCTACTGGATGGACATGCCCATGGGGGGGATGTCCATGCCTATGAAACAAGAGGGCACCTCCACCGCCCTCGGCCTCAACTGGCTGTTCAAACCCAACATCAAGGCCAGCCTGGACTACGTGGTCTTCGGTGGCGACCTGGACGCCACCAGCACCGTGGCTACCGTGCAGGCCGGTTTCTGACCCTCCACGACATTCGCGACGCAACAACGGCCCCGCCTCGGCGGGGCCGTTTTCATTTCCGCGCCAAGACCTGCCACTGCCACAGCCGGGTGTGGCCTTCCCGTACCCGCTCGAAACCGTGCCGGCGGCAAATGGCGACAATGACCTCCGGGTCGTGGAGATAGACACGGAAATCGGAGCGGCCCAGGGCCATGAGCCCGTTCAGCAGGCGCAACATGGTGGCGGGGGCAGGAGAGGGCCAGCAGGCGCGTGGTGTGCTCCAGGGCCCGGTCCACCAGCTCCGGGCCCTGGGGATGGCAGCAGACGACCTTGTCCAGAATGGTCACGTCCGCCGGCCCCAACTCGTCGGCGAAGGCGAGGAAATCCCCCACCCGGTAGTCCACCCGCTCGGCCAGCCCTCGTTCGTCAGCCCAGGCGCGCGCCTCCTCGATCATCGCCGGCGAGAGATCCACCCCCACCGCCAGCGCCGCGCCCCGCTCCAGCAAGTACTGGTGCAGGGCCCCCACCCCCGAGCCGATCTCCAGCAACCGTGCCCCCTCGACGCTCTCCGCCTCCAGGGCATCGAGCATCTGCCGTTGCAGGCGCTCGAACCCCCGGCGCGAAAACCGTTTGCGGTAACGACGCGCGAGGCGGGAGAAGAGTCGCGCGGCAGCCCGGTCATGGGCACAGCAATAGGCCATGGATACCCCTAATCCAAAAAAAAGATCGCGGCGTCACCCGCTTTATCCTGGATCCTGCACACAGGTTTATTTCCCCTTGGGATCAAGCCCGAGATGGTGCCACAACGTATTGTCCTTCAAGCAGTTAAATCTCACACCCGCAGTACAGTTAAAGTTTTTTCTCCACCCGTCGATCTGCCATCTGGAGCATGCATTTTCGGCTTGGCAACTCAGGAAAAGGAACGACGACGATGAAGAAGACGATGAAAAACACTTTTTGGTTCCGCCTGGCCATGGGGGCCTGCCTCGGTACGGGCCTGGTCGCCACCGCCACGGCCCAGGGCTGGAACGACCGCATTGAGATCCACGGTTTCTACACCGCCCAGGCGAGCATCACCGACGAATCGGCTTATTGGCTCGCCGAGCTGGACGAAGACGGCATTTCCAAGAACGGCAGTTTCTACGGCAGCCGCTTGGGCCTCAACGTCACCGCCCGCGTCAACGACCGGGTGAACGTGGTGGGCCAGCTCATCTCCCGTTCGCGGGAGAACGGCTTCATGACCCATGCTGATTGGGCCTTCGCCAACATCGCCCTCAGTGACAACCTCACCGCCCGGGTGGGAAAAAACAAATACCCGGTCGGTCTGGTGAACGAATACGTGGACGTGGGTACGGCCTATCCCTGGATCCTGCCGCCCGCGGCCATCTACAACGACAGCATGAGCGGCCCACAGGCCACCCGCACCAGTTTTCTCGGGGGCATGCTGGCCTGGACCAAGGAGATGGATTCGTGGTCCCTGGAGCTCGACGGCTTCGGCGGCGAAGTGGATCTGGGACACATCAACATCAAGCGCCTCCTGGGCGCCACCGTGCGCGCCAACTGGGACGATACCGTCATGTTCCAGGTCTCCGCATACGACGGCATCATGAAGCTCGATGCTTCCGACCCCAGCATGGCCGCCATGGCGGGAATGGACGGCAGGGCCCACCGCGCCATGCTCGCCGGGATGAAGGCCGATTGGAACGACTGGCTGCTGTACGCCGAAGCGGCACGGGTGCGGATGGACTACACCATGGGCGGTGCGCGCGTGGGTGATTCCGACTCCGCCTACCTGACCCTCGGCCGACGCATCGGCCAGTGGACGCCTCACCTCACTCGCCAGTACTGGCGACGCGACAACGGCAACGGCCATGACATCAGTACCGTGGGCCTCAATTACGCCGTCACCCCCCGCTGGGTGCTGAAGGGCGAATTCAGCCTCATCGACACCCAAGGTGACGGTCTCTTCGTGGACACGCCGGCCAAAGACCAGACCCAACTGCTGAGTGTCGCCATCAACCTCACTTTCTGAGGAGACCCACCATGCGCACGCGAATCCTGACCGTTCTCTGTTTCTGCGCCTTCGCTCTGACGACCACGCCCGTCTTCGCCGGCGGCGTGGTCGTGGTGGCCGCCAACAGCGGCGTCGGCTCCCTCTCGAAGGCCCAGGTGAAGAGCATCTTTCTGGGCAAGAAGAAAAGGCTCCCCGACGGTACCCGTGCCGTACCGGTGAACCAAACCGAAGGATCGCCCCTGTATTCCGCCTTCAACAAGAAGGTGCTGGGCAAGTCCGACGCCAAGATCAAACAGTACTGGTCAGCGCGGATGTTTTCCGGCAAGGGCAATCCCCCCAAGGTGGCGAAAAACGACGCCGAGGTGATCGAGCACGTCACTTCGCAGCCGGGCGGCATCGGCTACATCGACGCCGCCTCCGCGGACGAACGCGTGAAGGTCGTCCACCAATTCGACTGAGGCCGGTCCTCCAGGGAGCGCACCATGATGAAACTCCTGTCTCGGTTCTCCATCCGCCAGAAGATCTATGCCATCGTCGTGGTGGGGGTGTTCGGCTTCGTCGTCTACCTCGGCTTCAACTACGCCGTAAACAGCGGCAACAGTGCCCGTCTGGACAGAGTACAGAACGTCGATTTCCCCGCCATGCAACACAGCGTGCGGGTGGAGAACACTTCCACCCTGGTCATCGAGACTCTCAACAACGCCGTCGCCCTGGAGGACGAGGATACCCTCACCGAGGCCTCGAAACACGCCGAAACGCTCATCGGACACCTGGACGCGATCACGCGCCTGACGCCCGTATACACCCCCACCGTGGAAACCTTGAAATCCCAGTTCCAGGACTATTTCACGGCCGCTTTCGCCCTCGCCAAATCCTTCGTGGAAGGAGAGGCAAATCTAGGGGCCGCACAGGCACAGGCCGAGGCGATCGAGGCGAAGAAGCAGGCCTTTCTAGGGTCCTTGTTGGCCTTCGAACAGAAAATCAACGAGGACTTCGAGGCCAATCTGGCGGCGAGCGAGAACGCGGCCCGCGCCGCCCTCCTCCTGGGGGTATTCATCACCACCGGGCTGGCCCTGGTGCTGAGTCTGCTGGGCTGGGTGGTGAGTCGCTCCATCACCACCAACATCGGCCAGGTGATCGGCTCCCTGCGAGAGATGGCGGAGGGTGGCGGTGATCTGCGCGTGCGCCTGCAAAGCAGCCAGCAGGACGAGGTGGGCGAGCTGGTGGAAGAATTCAACCATTTCGTGGACCAGTTGCAGGGCTTGATCAAGGAGATCCGCACCTCCGTAGAAGAGCTCAACCGTTCCGCCGGCGAGATGTCCGGGATTACTTCCCAATCGCGGGAGAGCATGTTGCGCCAACAACAGGACATCGACCAGGTGGCCACCGCCATCGAGGAGATCGCCGCCAGCGCCCGGGAGGTCTCCGCAGGCACCCGCGAGGCCTCGGAACAGGCCGCCCACGCCAACGATCGCGGTACCGAAGGCAAGGCCGTCTTCCAACGGGTGGTGAACACCATCGACAGCCTCGCGGAGCACGTCAGCCAGGCCTCCCACGTCGTCCTCGAACTGGTGCGCGAGAGCGAGAACATTGGCACCGTCCTGGACGTCATCAAGAACATCGCCGAGCAGACCAACCTGCTGGCCTTGAACGCCGCCATCGAGGCGGCCCGGGCGGGCGAGCAGGGACGCGGCTTCGCGGTGGTGGCCGACGAGGTGCGTACCCTCGCCTCCCGTACCCAAGAATCCACCCAAGAGATTCAGGAGATCATCGAGCGCTTGCAAAACGGCGCCGGCACCGCCGAAAAGGTGATGCAGGAAGGGCGGGAAAAGGCCGAATCCAGCGTCAGCGAGATGCGTACCGCCGACACCGTCCTCGACGAAATCGCCCAGGCCCTGGCGCGCATCAACGAGACCAACCGCACCATGGCCGACGCCGCCGGCCAACAGGCCGGTGTGGTGGAGGACATCAATCAACGGGTGGTGACCATCAACGACGTGGCCGCGCGCACGGTGGAAGACGGCGAACGCCTGGCCAAGAGCGGCGAGACGGTGCAGCGACACACCGAGCGTCTGCAGGCGCTGGTCTCCCGCTTCGTGGTCTGAACGTCGCCGCGTGCAACAATCTCGAATCGGGCCCTGTGCCCGGTTTTTTTGTTCCCCGGCCTTTGACAAGGCCGGCGCCGATAGCGAGGATGGCGCCCCATGAACGGACCGGACGACCACTGGCGGGCACGCTTCGCCGGCATCGAGCGCCTGTACGGGCAGGAGGAAGCGGCGGCCATCGCCGAACTGCACGTGTGCGTAGTGGGCCTGGGCGGCGTCGGCTCGTGGGCGGTGGAGGCCCTCGCCCGCAGCGGCGTAGGGGCCCTCACCCTCATCGACTACGACACCGTGGAGCTCTCCAACATGAACCGCCAGCTCCCCGCCCTCACCGAGACCCTCGGGCGCAAGAAGGGCACGGTGCTGGCGGAGCGGGTGGCGGGCATCCATCCGGGCTGCCGGGTGAAATTCATCGACGACTTCCTTACCGACCGCAACCTGGCCACCCTGCTGGACCCGGCGCGTGGCTACGGCTACGTGCTCGACGCCATCGACAGCATCCGCTTCAAGGCGGACCTCATCAGTTGGTGCAAGCGGCGCAAGCTGCCGGTGATCACCACCGGCGGCGCCGGCGGCCTCACCGACCCGACGCAGATCCAGGTACGTGATCTGTCGCGCACCTGGAACGACGCCCTCGCCGCCAAAGTGCGCCAGCGCCTGCGGTCGGACTACGGCTTCACCAAGAACCCGCGCCGCTACTTCGGCGTGGACTGCGTGTTCTCCACCGAGCAGGTGCGCTATCCGCGCCCCGACGGCACCGTGGGGCCGGAGAAGCCGGGCATCCACGGCGTCTCCCTGGACTGCCGTTTCGGCTACGGGGCGGCCGGTTTCGTCACCGGCGCCTTCGCCTTCGCCGCCGTCGCCCGCCTCATCGAACG
>WFVN01000199.1 GCA_015491615.1 Gammaproteobacteria bacterium | reverse complement strand
TCCACCGCCTCGGCGCCCTCCTTGAAGGTGTACAGGCTGCTCTCCATGCCCACGGCGGCGAAGGCCGCCTGGATCTCGTCGGGGCGCAGGAAGTGGTTGCCCTGGACGTATTCGGCCAGGCTCTGGAAGGCCATGGGTCGCCGGTAGGGCGCGCGCAGGACCTCCACGTCTTCGGGCCAGGCCGGCTCCCAGATGACGGCCACACCGCCGGGCTTGAGGTGCTCGTGCAAGAGGCGGAAGACCTCGTCCTTGCGGTCCCAGACGTGGTGCAGGGCGCGGTTCATGGCGATGAGGTCGGCCGCCTCGTCGCTGCTGAAGTGGTAGATGTCGCCCACCTGGAAACGCAGGCGGTCGGCCAGCCCTTCGCGGGCAGCGAGGGCCTCGGCCTGGCGCACGTTCTCCTCGAAGCCGTCCAGGCCCAGGCCACGCAGACCGGGCATGTGGCGGGCGAGGATGCGCAGGTACCAGCCGTTGCCGCAGCCCAGGTCCACCGCCAGGCCGCCCTTGGCGTTCACCTCGGCGGACTCGCTCACCGCCGGCAGGATGTGGCCCTCGAACAGGCGCCCGAAGCTGTGCTCCAGCATGGGGCCGAACCAGGGCAGGAGGGTTTCACGTTCGGCCAGGACTTTCTCCCCGGGGCGCTCGCCGCTCTTCATGAGGCCGGCGGCCCGCTCGGCCATGTGGGCGGCGAAGAGGCTGCCCACGGCGGCGGGCAGGAGGGTGTCGTCGCTGTCGCTGCGAAAGGCCTCGCCCAGGGGGCTGTTGCGGTAAGCCCCGGCCTCGCGTTCGAGCAGCTCGAAGGCGTAGGCGGCTTCGCACCAGGCCCGCACGTAGCCCTCGTCCAGGCCGGCGGCGCGCGCCAGGGACTCGGGGGCGAAGGCCCCGTCCCGGGCGAGGAGGTCGAACAGGCCGTTGTGGATGCCGATGAAGGCCAGGTCCAGGGCCACCGCCCCTTGTTGCCAGGCCATCACCCGATTGCGCAAGGTCTCGTCGATCACGCTCGCCTCCCCTTCTTTGGTTACACTAGCGCGCCCAACCATAGCCGAAGCGAAGGTCCATGTCCCGCGCGATCCTCTGTCTGTTGTGCCTGTTCGCCCCCGCCGCCGGGGCCATCGTCAACATGGAAGGGCTGCACCTGGAGACGCCGCCGCCAGGGTGGAGCGGCGCCGGAGACCTCGCCTTCTCCGGCAACGAGGGGAACACCCGCACCCTCAACCTGGACGCCGCCCTGCGCCTGCGTTGGCGACGCGACCCGGTGACGCGTTTTCTCGTCGCCAGCCAATCCTACGGGGAGAGCCGCGGCATCAAGGCCCGCGACCGCAGCTTCCTGCACCTGCGCCACATCCGCCAGGTGCGGCCACGGCATGCCCGCGAGGCCTTCGTGCAGCTGGAGCGGGACGCCTTCGCCCGCCTGCGCCTGCGCGCCCTGACCGGAGGCGGCCTGCGCTTGACCCTGGCCGCCTCCGACCGGCGTACCGCCCTGTTGGGTCTGGGCGCCTTCTACAGCCGCGAGCGGCTGAGCGATGGGACCTCGGGGGAGGATCTGGACTATGGGCAGTGGCGGGGCAATCTCTATCTTATCTTCCGCCACCGCTGGGATGCGCACCGCCGCGCCTGGCTCACCGGTTACCTGCAGCCGGACCTGGCCTCCCCCGAGGACGTACGCGCCACCGCCACCGCCGGCATGGCCGCCGACCTGGGGCGCAACTGGCAAATGAACTGGCAGGTGGACTACACCTTCGATTCGCGTCCGCCGCGGACGGTGGGTCGCTACGACCTCACCTACCGGGCCGGCTTCACGCGCCGTTTCTGAGACTCGCGCACAAAAAAGCCGGCGGATCGCTCCGCCGGCTCCAGTGGCGCCCGAACCCGCGTCAGGCCGCTTCGGCGGCCTTCTTGCGGAACACGAACTGGTCGCCTTCCACATCCACGACGATGGTGTCGCCGGGGCCGAACTTGCCGGCCAGGATCTCGCGCGCCAGCGGGTTCTCCACGTACTGCTGGATGGCCCGCTTGAGGGGACGCGCGCCGTACACCGGGTCGTACCCGGCCTCGGCCAGCTTGTCCAGGGCGGCCTCGGTGAGCTCCAGGTCCATGTCGCGCTCCCGCAGGCGCCGGCGCAGGTAGCTGACCTGGATCTTGGCCACCTCGTGGATCTGCTCGCGACCCAGCGGATGGAACACCACCACCTCGTCGATGCGGTTGATGAACTCGGGCCGGAAGTGCTGGCCGACCACCTCCATCACCGCCGTCTTCATGGCGTCGTAGTCACCGGTCTTGGTCATCTCCTGGATGAGCTGGGAACCCAGGTTGGAGGTCATGACGATGACCGTGTTGCGGAAGTCCACCGTGCGCCCATGGCTGTCGGTGAGGCGCCCGTCGTCCAACACCTGCAGGAGGATGTTGAAGACGTCCGGGTGGGCCTTCTCCACCTCGTCCAGGAGGATCACCGAGTAGGGCTTGCGGCGCACCGCCTCGGTGAGGTGGCCGCCCTCCTCGTAGCCCACGTAGCCCGGCGGGGCGCCGATGAGGCGGGCTACCGAGTGCTTCTCCATGTACTCGGACATGTCCAGGCGGATCATGGCGTCCTCGGTGTCGAAGAGGAACTCCGCCAGGGCCTTGGTGAGCTCGGTCTTGCCCACCCCGGTGGGACCGAGAAACAGGAACGAGCCGTTGGGCCGGTTGGGCTCGGAGAGGCCGGCGCGGGAGCGGCGGATGGCGTCGCACACGGCGCGCACCGCCTCGTCCTGGCCCACCACCCGCTTGCGGATCTCGTCCTCCATCTTGAGGAGTTTCTCGCGCTCGCCCTCGAGCATCTTGGAGACGGGGATGCCGGTCCACTTGGAGACGATCTCGGCAATCTCCTCCTCGGTGACCTTGTTGCGCAGGAGCTTGAATTCCTGCGTCTCCATCTTCTGCGCTTGCTCCAGCTGGCGCTCCAGTTCGGGGATCTTGCCGTACTGGAGTTCGCTCATGCGCTGCAGGTCGCCGGCGCGGCGGGCCGCCTCCAATTCGTGGCGGGCGCGCTCCAGTTCCTCCTTGATGTGCTGGGTGCCCTGCAGGGCAGCCTTCTCCGCCTTCCAGATCTCCTCCATCTCGGAGTACTCGCGCTCCAGGCGCTCGATCTCCTCCTCGATGGCGGCCAGACGCTTCTTGGAGGCCTCGTCGGTCTCCTTCTTCAGGGCCTCACGCTCCATCTTGAGCTGGATGAGGCGGCGTTCCAGGCGGTCCAGCTCCTCCGGCTTGGAGTCGATCTCCATGCGGATGCGGGCGGCCGCCTCGTCGATGAGGTCGATGGCCTTGTCGGGCAGCTTGCGGTCGGTGATGTAACGGTGCGAGAGGGTCGCCGCGGCGACGATGGCGCCGTCGGTGATCTCCACCCCGTGGTGCACCTCGTAGCGTTCCTTGAGGCCGCGCAGGATGGCGATGGTGTCCTCCACCGTCGGCTCGTCCACGATCACCTTCTGGAAGCGGCGCTCCAGGGCGGCGTCCTTCTCGATGTACTCGCGGTACTCGTCCAGGGTGGTGGCGCCGATACAGTGCAGCTCGCCGCGCGCCAGGGCCGGCTTGAGCATGTTGCCGGCGTCCATGGCGCCCTCAGCCTTGCCGGCACCGACCATGGTGTGGATCTCGTCGATGAAGAGAATGATCTGCCCCTCGGCGCGGGCGATGTCGTTCAACACCGCCTTCAGGCGCTCCTCGAACTCGCCGCGGAACTTGGCGCCGGCGATGAGGGCGGCCATGTCCAGGGCCAGCACGCGCTTGCCCTTCAGGCCCTCTGGGACCTCGCCGTTGACGATGCGCTGCGCCAGGCCCTCGACGATGGCGGTCTTGCCGACGCCGGGCTCGCCCACCAGGACGGGGTTGTTCTTGGTGCGTCGCTGGAGGATCTGCACCGTGCGACGGATCTCCTCGTCACGGCCGATGACCGGGTCGAGCTTGCCCAGCTCGGCCTTCTCGGTGAGGTCGATGGTGTACTTCTCCAGCGCCTGACGGGCCTCCTCGGCGTTGGGATCCTCCACCTTCTGGCCGCCGCGGATCTTGTCGATGGCCTGTTCGATCATGCCCTTGGTGGCGCCGTTACGGCGCAGGATCTCGCCCAGGCGCCCCTTGTCCTCCACCGCGGCGAGGACGAACAGCTCCGAGGAGATGTAGGCGTCGCCGCGCTGCTGGGCCAGCTTGTCGGTGACGTTGAGCAAGCGCGCCAAGTCGTTGGAGACGTGTACCTCGCCGGGGACGCCGGACACCTTGGGCAATCGGTCCAGGGCCTCGCCCAGTTCCACCCGCAGTTTGTCCACGTCCACCTCGGCCAGGCGCAGGAGGCTGCGCACGGTGCCGCCCTCCTGCTCCATGAGGGCGACCATGACGTGCTCGGGTTCGATGAATTGGTGGTCCATGCCCACCGCCAGGCTCTGGGCGTCGGCCAAGGCCTGCTGGAATTTGGTCGTCAGCTTGTCCATTCGCATGGTTCGGGCTCCTACGTCGTGATTTGTCCGTGTTCGCTAAAGACCAACATGGGGGCCCTTCCCGTGGGTTTCAAGCCCGTCCGTCGCGCTCCCACCCCAGCCTAGATCATGGCCCCCTCATTCGCCTTCTGGACGCTTCGTCCGACAGGGGTAAAAATAGCTTTCCCAAAACGAACGGAAGGGATCATGCGCCTGCTGGTGGTGGAAGACGACACCCTCCTGGGGGACGGCGTACGCGCCGGCCTCAGCCAACAAGGTTACGCTGTGGACTGGGTGGAACATGCCGAAGCGGCGCAACTGGCTCTGGAGACGGGCGAGTACGACCTCCTCATCCTCGACCTGGGCCTGCCCGGCATGTCGGGGCTGGAGTTTCTGACCCGCCTGCGCGAGACGGGCGAGGACCTGCCGGTGCTCATTCTCACCGCCCGCGATGCGGTGAGCGACCGCATCACCGGCCTCGATTCGGGGGCCGACGACTACCTCACCAAGCCCTTCGAGCTGGAAGAGCTGGGCGCCCGCATCCGTGCCCTGTTACGGCGGCGTAGCGGCCGCGCCTCGCCCATCATCCGCCATGGTGACCTGGTGATGGACCCCGCCGCCCACGAGGTCACCCTCCGGGGCGAGCCGGTGGACATCTCGCCGCGCGAGTTCGCCATCCTGCAAATGCTCCTGGAGAACCGCGGCAAGGTCATGTCGCGCAACCGCCTCGAAGGGGGGCTGTACTCCTGGAATGCGGAAGTGGAGAGCAACACGGTGGAAGTGCACATCCACCACTTGCGCCGCAAGCTGGGGGTCGAGTTGATCCGCACCATTCGTGGGGTGGGCTACATCATCGACAAGCCTCGCGAAGAATGAGGCACTCCCTGCGGCGACGCCTGGCCCTGGCCTTCGCCGGCTTCACCCTCGTCGCATGGCTGACGGGGGCCATCGTAGCCTATTGGAATGCGCGTACCCAGGTGAACGCCCTCCTCGACGCTCACCTCGTCCACCTCGCCCGTGCCATGCTCGCCCTCAGCCTGCACGAGGTGCACGAGGAACGCTGGTTCGCCGAGCTGGACGGCCATTCCAAGTTCGGTGAAGCAGTGGCCCGCAGCGAATGGGATACGGAGCGAACGCCCGAAGACGACCTCGCCTTCCAAATCTGGATCGAGCACGACCGCCTGGCGCTGCGCTCCCATAATGCCCCGGCCCTGCCTCTGTCGCACCGCAACCGGGGCTTTTCCGACGTGCTCATCGACGGCGAACCTTGGCGCGTGTATTCCCTCCAGACCGAAGACGGTGACATCCGCGTGCAGCTCGGCGAGCGTCGCTCCAAACGCACGGCGATGGCCGACTGCCTCACCGCGCATCTGCTCCTGCCCTTGGCGATTGCCCTGCCGCTGTTGTTCCTTTTCGTCCACTGGAGCACCGGCCGGGCCCTCTCTCCTTTCCAGCGCCTGGCCCAGGCCCTCACCCACCGTGGCGTGGACACACTGCGTCCTCTGCAGCCGGAGGCATTCCCGGTAGAGGCCCGCCCCCTGGCGAATGCGGTGAACCGACTCATCCAGCGGGTGGAAGAGGCGTTGGACAACGAGCGGCGCTTTACTTCCGACGCCGCCCACGAGCTGCGCACCCCCCTGGCGGCCCTCAAGACCCAGGCCCAAGTGGCCCTGCGTACCGAGGACCCGGAACAACGGGAACAAGCCCTGCGGCAGGTGATGAAGGGAGTGGACCGGGCCGCCCACCTGGTGGACCAGCTCCTCACCCTGGCACGCCTGGATCCGGGACGCAACCGGATCGACACCCGTCTCTTCGACCTCTACATCCTCGCCGAAGACGTCCTTTCCGGTCTCGCTCCCGAGGCCCTGGAAAAGGACATCGAATTGGCCTTGACCGGGCACCGCGGCCAGTTCGTGCGCAGTCATCGCGAGGGCCTTGCCGTCCTCCTCCACAATCTGGTGCAAAACGCCATCCGCTACACGCCGGCAGGCGGCCAGGTGCAGGTGGACGTGCACACCCACGGCGAGACCACGGAGCTGGTGGTGTCCGATTCCGGCCCCGGAATCCCCGAGCAGGAGCGCGAGCGGGTCTTTCAGCGCTTCTACCGAGGACCGGGCACGCGCGCTCCCGGCTCGGGACTTGGCCTGTCCATCGTCCACCGCATCGCCACCCTCAATGGGCTCGAGATCCACCTCGGTGAATCCTCCCTGGGGGGGCTGAGAGTCACCGTGACCCTGCCCGACACACAATCGCCCCCTCAATCCGGATAGGGATGGAGAACGTGCATGGGCCTTGATACGCCGGCCCGCTGGACGATGCGGATGTGCTCGCGCCGGAACAGGCGCGCATGTGCCAGGCCGCAGGCGTGCGCCAGCTTGTCCACCTCCACGTTCACCCAGTGGGCGTAGTTGGCCACCCGTCGCGCCTTCTCCTCCACCACCAACCCCCGTTGCAGGCGCCGGTTCTGGGTGGTGATGCCGGTGGGGCAGGTGTCCTGATGGCACTGGCGTGCCTGGATGCAACCGAGGGCGAACATGAAGCCGCGCGCCGAGACGACGAAGTCGGCCCCGGCGCACAGGGCCCAGGCCACCTGCGCCGAAGTCACCAGCTTACCCGAGGCCACCACCCGGATGCGCTCGCGCAACCCCGCTTCCAAAAGGACGTCCACGAACAGGGGCAGGGATTCGCGAATGGACAGGCCCACGTGGTCGGCGAGGATCTGCGGCGCCGCCCCGGAGCCCCCCTCGCCGCCGTCGATGGTGACAAAGTCCGGGGCACTGTCGGGACCGCGACGGAGGATGGCCTCGAACAGGCGGCGCGGAAAGACATCCGAGGAGAGCACCGTCTTGAACCCCACCGGCCGGCCGGTGACGTCACGCACGTGGGCGATCATGTCCAGAAGATCGTCCGGGGTCTTGATCTCCCGGTGACGGTTGGGGCTGCACGAGGGCCTTCCTGCCGGGATGCCGCGGATGGCGGCGACCTCTTCGGTCACCTTCACCCCCGGCAGTACCCCACCGCGACCCGGCTTGGCTCCCTGGGAAACCTTGATCTCGAAGGCGGCCACCCGGCGCGCCACCTGACGCAGACGGCGGTCGCACAGACGTCCCCGTTCGTCGCGCACCCCGTATTTGGCGGTGCCGATCTGGAAGATCAGGTCCCCGCCGCCCTCCAGGTGATAGGGGGCGAGCCCGCCCTCACCGGTGTTGAGCCACACACGCGCCTCGGCGGCGCCGCGGGAGAGAGCGCGCACCGCCGGCGCGGAGAGGGCCCCGTAGCTCATGCCGGAAATGTTGAACACGCGCGGAGCGTGGAAGGGGTGGGGGCAGTCGGGACCGATGATGCGCGGCGGTGCCTCCTGGCACTCCTCCTCCAGGAGCGGATAAGGGGAGTTAACGAAGACGATGGAACCGGGCTCGCGCAAATCGTTGGTGGAACCGAAGCCGATGAGCCCCCCGAGGCCCTTGGCGGTACGGTACACCCAGGCGCGAGTGGCACGGTTGAAGGGCAGCTCCTCCCGGTCGTGGGCGAAAAAGTACTGGCGAAAGTACTCCCCCTGGCGTTCCAGGAAATAGCGCAAGTGACCGATGACCGGGAAGTTGCGCAACACGGCATGGCGTGGCTGCACCAGGTCGTAGATGAACACCACCGCCAACACCAACATGACGATGCCGGCCAGCCAGCCCAGCACCACCACCAGCCAGTAGAAGACCTCCAGAACGGTGAGTTGCGGGTCGATCATGCCTCCTCAATCGGCGCAGGCGGCGGGGACCGCTTCCGCCGAGGAGGCATTCAAGATGCATTCCAGCCGCGCCAGACAGTCCTCCACGGACCGTTCGGCACAGTCCATGGGCGGATAGGCGGTGACGCGCGCGCGGCTGGGGAGGAACACCGCCGCCGCCACCAGGCCGGCACCGCGCACCCCGTCCACCCGGCAAGGCACCAGCGGGCACGCCAGGTGTTGCGCCAGGCGCACCGCCCCGGGCTTGAGGCGCGGTGGGCGGTCGCGCCCGGGGACGTGGATGCGTCCCTGGGGAAAGATCGCCACCACCTCCCCCGCCTGCAGGGCGCGCAGGGCCTCGCGCAAGGCCAGCTCGGGCCGGTGGCCGCGGTCCACGGGGATGCAGCCCACGGCGCGGAACAGCCAGGTGAGACCGAAGCGCTCGTATTGCTCGCGGGCGATGAGGAATCGCAAGGGGCGGCGGGCGCTGGCGATGAGGAGCAGGGGGTCGAGGCCGGAGAGGTGGTTGGCGGCCAATACCGCCGGCCCCCGTTCGGGGAGCGGTAGGAAATCGGCCCGCAAGCGGTGGTAACGGCGGCAGAACAGGCGGTTGAGACCATCGAGGCGGTTCAGCCAGGGGCGCCCCCAATCGGCCTCGGCGGCGGCCTCCAGGCGCATCGCCACCCACCACCCCACAAACACGACGAACGCGATGGCGAAGGCCGCCCAGGGGATCCAATCATTCATGCCCGGATGATAACAGCCTAGCCGCCGTCTTCGCTTTCCGCCCCTTGCTCGGACTTGGCCTCCTCCAGAAGGTCGAAAATGTCTTCGAAGCCGGCCACTTGGGCGTTTCGCGGGGCATCGGTGCCGCCGGGACCCTGACCGTCCACTTTGGCGCCGGCGGTGAGCAGCACCTCCACCAGCGCCTCCCCCCCCTGGGCGGCGGCGATCATGAGAGGGGTGGTGCCGTTGGCGCTCTTGGCGTTGACATCGGCACCGGCGGTGAGGAGGGCGCGCGCCAAATCCACCCGCCCGAGGCTCGCCGCTCGGTGCAAAGGAGTGAGGCCGGCGGGGCCCGTGTGACCGGCGTCGGCTCCATGCGCCAGGAGCAACTCCACCACCGCCAGGGAGCCCGATTGCACTGCCAGATCCAGGGCGGTGACGCCGCGCGCGTCGGCCGTCTCCGCCGGCGCGCCAGCATCCAACAGCAGGCGCACCAGGTCGGCGTCGCCACGCCGCGCCGCGAGCATCAACGGCGTGCGCCCACGGGCGTCCTGCGCGGCAGGGTCGGCACCGGCAGCCAACAGGCGCGCGGCCACCGCACGGTTACCGTAGAACACCGCCTGCATGAGGGGCGTGATACCCCGGGAGTTGGCGGCATCCACCCCTGCCCCGGCGATGAGGGCCGATTCCACCTGCGTCAAGCGTCCACCCGCCGCCGCCTGGCGCAACACCTGCCCCCAATCGGTCGCCGGCGCCTGCGCCAAGACGACACCCGCCGGCAGACACAGGGTCAACAACCAGGGAATCCACCCATGTCGCATAATTAATACCTCCTGCCCCCTCATCGGCCAGCACGGCGATACCCTTGAAAATGTCTTGACGCCTCCGCACCAAACACCTACAAAACATAGGCGGAAAACATGAGGGGGCTTGGGCAATGAAACCCGGAACTCAGCGGGTCCGACCGGGGCGAGAACGGAAACTCACCTGGGGGGAAATCAAACGTCTCCTGGAAGAGGCCGGCGTACGTGACGAGGATGAGATCGACCGCATCGACATTTCCTGGGGCAGCGCCGAAGATCTGGAATGCGTGCACGACGAAGACTTCGGCTGGCGCATCGTGCTGTAAGAAACCGGCAACCATCGCCGGCGATGCGAAACGGTGAACCGCGGCACGGGCGCATAGGCGGGATTCGCGCTTGAATTCGACGTCTCTCTGAAGACGGGAAGCCGCTCCTTCCGCTCTGTGGGCCCCGGCCCGGAGACGACGGAACGTACACCGGGCATCACACGAGGATCACGCCGCCCTGGAGCAGCGCGAAAATTCCGCGTGTCGGTCACGGGCCTTTTCGGATCCACGACCAACGGACGACGGATACGGATACTCCCAAAGACGGGAAAAGACCGGACAGGGGAATCAAACGGTCACCGCGGCCCCCCACACGGTGGGGGGAGGGGGCGTAGCGGCCCCCGCCCCCGCGTCGACACCGCAATCGAGTTCTTGCATCGTTTCTTGTTGCACCGCCGCTTGCGCCGTCGGGGCACTCAACAACGGAGCCGCCAGCAAAGTGGCCAAAAGCGCGGCCAACCAGCGCCCCCCCTGCCACCACCGAACTCGTTTACCCATGTTCGCCCCCCTCTATGTACGCATCGTCGCATGGGAGGCTCATCCTACTAC
>WFVN01000198.1 GCA_015491615.1 Gammaproteobacteria bacterium | reverse complement strand
AGCACCGCCACCGCCGCCCGCGTGACCGCCCCCTGGTCCTCGAAACCCACGTCCACTCCCGCCAGACGATGCACCTCGCCCAGGGCGTCCCGGTCCACCACCCGCGCCGCCAGCCGCGCCTGCAGCGCCCGCGCCTCGGCGGGGCTCAAATCCCAGGGGTGATCGATCTTGATTTCCAGCTCCATGGTCTAAAATTTATAGGGAGGAGGGCAGTAAAAACCAAAGCACCCCTACAAACAACGTTAAGAACGAGAAAAACGGCGTGCACAACCAGGCGACCGGGGGCGACCCCGGACCAAGAGATCCCACCCAACGAAGGAGGATCGTCATGGAACACCGCTGGAGCCCGCGCAAACCGTTGCACGTCGATGTGGTCATCCATTACCCTCCGCTGGGGCTGGTACGCGGCACCAGCCGCGACATCAGCCTGGACGGCATGTTCGTGGACACCGGACGCATCCTCATCCCCACCGGCGAGACGGTGGAGATCTGCTTTCGCCCCGGCGAGGACGGCGTTCAAGGTCATCTACACATGGACGCGGAGGTGATCCACGCCTCCAGCGCCGGTATCGGTCTGCTGTTCCGCGACTACGGGCCGGATGCCCTCCTCACCCTCAAGACCCTGCTCCTGGGGGATCCAGAAGGGCGCGTCGCCGAACTGTGCCGGATCAAATCGCTGCGCTCGCCGGCCCACTGAGACCCACTTCCGCCTGCACCAGCTCGCGCAGGACGACGGTGGCGTAAGCCCCGGCGGGGAGATGGAACGCCAGGCGCAGGTCGGGGCCTTCCCAGGCCCATTCCAGTTCGCTCACCCGCACCCGCAGGGCGCGGCGGGCCGCCTCCAGTCCGGCCCGTTCCAGCCCTTCGGCCAAGTCCGCCCGGCGCCGACACAGGCGTGCCTCCAGCGCCGCCACCGATCCCGAAACGAGGGACGCTCCCCGCCCCCATAGGGGCCCGGTGGGGTGGATCTCCAGACGTCGGCAGCGGGCCTGGTCCTCGGCCCCGGGAAGCGGCGATCGGAAGACGGCGCGGCGCCCGTCGAGCATGGGGGCGTCGCCGGGGAGCAGGCGGTTCCAGGTGCCATCGGCCACGCGCGCGGCGAGGACGGCGTTGAACAGGGCGCTGCGGGCGCTGGAGAGGAGCAGGGAACGTTCGCCCCGTCCCCGCGGTCGGCGCCCGCCGGCGAACCAGGCCCGCGCGCGCGCCAAGTTGCCGCCGCCGCGCCCGAACCGCTGTTCACCGAAGTAATTGGGCACCCCGGCCCGAGCGATGGCCGCCAGGCGGTCGCTCAGTTCGTCCCGGTCGCCGCGCAGGGCGCGCAAGGTGATGCGGAAGCGGTTGCCCTGGAGGGCGCCGCGGGCCAACTTGCGCCGGTGCGGGTGGGCGGCGAGGACGCGCGCGCCGGGGAGGGGCAGGCGCGACCAGTCCGGCTCGGCGCGGCCGGCCAGATCGACGCTGAACCACTGGCGGGCGAGGGCGTGGCGATCCTTGAGCCCGGCATAGCCCACCGCCATGGGGCGGACGCCGGCGAGGCGGGCCAGGGCGCGCGCCACCTGGTCGCTGGTGAGACCGGCCTTCTCCACCCACAGGAGGCGGTGCTGCCCCTCTCCCGCCGGCTCGAAGCCGAGCACCTCGGTGACCTGGAAGTCCTCGGCGCAGGCGCGCAGGCGGGCGCGGGCGCGGGGCCGGCCCAGGGCCCGGGGGAGATGGTCGATGGCGGACATTGCAGTTTTCCGGCGCAGGTGCCGATGTAGGGGGACAGGTCCGGCACGAGGTGAGCCATGATACCCCAGCAGCGCACAGAGGCCGAATCGCCCGCCCTCAAACGCCTCCTCCAGTTCTGCAAGATCCACCACTACGGCAAGCGTCGGCCGGTGATTCGCCCCGGCGACCCCGCCGACACCCTCTACTACATCCTCGAGGGCTCGGTGACGGTGAGCATGACCAACGAGGACGGCGACGACATCATCCTCAGCTACCTCAACCGGGGCGACTTCATCGGTGAGCTGGGCCTGTTCCTGCCACGCCGCA
>WFVN01000197.1 GCA_015491615.1 Gammaproteobacteria bacterium | reverse complement strand
GTGTTGATCGAGGCGCGTGGCCTGTTCGCCCAGGTGGTGGTAGAGGGCGTCCACGAGCGGATAGGCGCGTTCGCCGTCGGTTTCCCCGGCGGCGCCGGGGGGGAGCAGGTCCAGGGCCTGGGCGAGGGGCGGCCAGCCCGGATCGGGCGGCCAGTGTTCGCTCTCCAGGCCGGGTTTCAGGTCGCTGCGGTCGAAGACCAGCAGTTCCACCTGGTACCAATCCTCGTCCTGGGCGGCGAGGGGGGCGCTCAGGAGGATCAGGGCGGCGAGGGTGAGTCTGCGCAGTTGGTGCACCACGTCCTCTGGCGATGGGGCGGGCGGCTAGTATAGCATCGCGGCGGTTGCGATTCGGGAGGTGCCATGGCGGTCAGACGGGTGTTGCGCATGGGCGATCCGCGCCTGTTGGCGGTGGCCGAGCCGGTGCCCGAGTCGGCCTTCGACAGTGCCTGGCTGCACGCCCTCGTGGAGGACCTGTGGGACACCATGCGGGCGCGTGGCGGGGCGGGGCTCGCGGCGCCGCAGATCGGCGTCGGCCGGCGGGTGGTGGTGTTCGAGGTGGGGCGTCTGCCCCGTTACCCGCAGGCGGATCCGGTGCCGGCGACGGTGCTGGTGAATCCGGTGGTCGAGCCCCTGCCGGAACACGGTTGGGAAGGGGCCTGGGAGGGGTGTCTGTCCATCCCCGGCCTGCGCGGTTGGGTGGAGCGCCCGGCGCGCGTGCGCTACCGCGCCGTGGACGTGGCGGGGCGGCCCATCGAGCGGGAGGTGGGGGGCTTCCACGCGCGTGTGGTGCAGCACGAGTGCGACCACCTGGACGGGGTCCTCTATCCCCAGCGCATGCGCGATCTGCGCCGCTTCGGTTTCGTCGAGGAGCTGGCCGAGGCGGGCCTCCTTCCGGGACCGCGGCCCTGATCCTTCCTTGGTCAGGCGGCTGCCACTTCCCGTGGGGCGAGGGTGTCGAGCAGTTCTTCCAACACCTCCAGGCGCTTTTGCAGGTCCTCCTCGCCTTGCAGGAGGCGCAGCTTGTCCTGGCCGTCCAGGCGGATCTCTTGGGGGCGGGTCTGAATGAGCTGGATGACGGCCGCCGGATCCACCTGCGGGTGGGGGCCGAAGAGGATGCGGCCGCCGCGCGGGCCGTAGTCGATCTTCT
This sequence comes from Gammaproteobacteria bacterium, assembly GCA_015491615.1. Lineage (GTDB taxonomy): Bacteria > Pseudomonadota > Gammaproteobacteria > S012-40 > S012-40 > S140-43. The sequence continues at coordinate 931 of WFVN01000197.1, read as the reverse complement.
TGATTCCCAGGGCGGTGGCCCGTTGCTTGAGGCGGGCGACGGCGAACAGGGTCTTGACCGGCTCGGGCAGGAGGCCGAAGCGGTCCACCATCTCCACTTCCAGGCGCTGAAGGGCGGCCTCGTCCTCGGCGGAGGCGATGCGCTTGTAGAGCATGAGGCGGGTGTGCACGTCCGGCAGGTAGTCGTCGGGGATGAGGGCGGGGCTGTGCACTTCGATCTCCGGGCCGCTCTCCAGGGGCGCCTCCAGGTCCGGCGTCTGGCCGGATTTGAGGGCCTTGACCGCCTGCTTGAGGAGTTCGGTGTAGAGGCCGAAGCCCACTTCCTGGATCTGCCCGCTCTGTTCGTCGCCGAGGAGTTCGCCGGCGCCGCGGATTTCCAGGTCGTGGGTGGCGAGGAGGAAGCCGGCGCCCAACTGGTCCAGGGATTCGATGGCCTCCAGGCGCTTCACCGCGTCGGCGGTCATGGCCCGCTTGGGCGGGGTGATGAGGTAGGCGTAGGCGCGATGGTGGGAGCGGCCCACGCGGCCGCGTAGCTGATGCAGTTGCGCCAGGCCCAGCTTGTCGGCGCGGTTGATGAGGATGGTGTTGGCGTTGGGGATGTCGATGCCGCTCTCGATGATGGTGGTGCACACGAGGACGTTGATGCGCCCGTGGTAGAAGTCGAGCATGATCTGCTCCAGTTCCCGTTCGCGCATCTGCCCGTGGGCGACGCCGATGCGGCCCTCCGGCAGCAGTTCGCCCAGTTCCCGGGCCACCCGTTCGATGCTCTCCACTTCGTTGTGGAGGAAATAGACTTGGCCGCCGCGCCGTAGCTCGCGCAGGCAGGCCTCGCGGATCATCGCCTTGTCCCACTGGGAGACGAAGGTCTTGACGGCGTGCCGGTGGGTGGGCGGGGTGGCGATGATGGACAGGTCGCGCAGGCCGGACATGGC
>WFVN01000196.1 GCA_015491615.1 Gammaproteobacteria bacterium | reverse complement strand
GTGCTACGCGCGGTGGTGGGGGATTCGGCGCGGCGTTTCGCGCGCGCGGGGGTGATGCCCAACCTGGTGCCGCCGGTGACGACGGTGGACGCCGCCGCGGCCTACCGGGAGCGAATTCTGGCGGCCCTGCCGCCGGGGGCAGACTTCCAGCCGTTCATGATCCTCTACCTCACCGAGGAGACGGCGCCTGAGGAGGTCCGCCGGGCGGCGCGCACGCCGTGGATGCTGGGGGTGAAGCTCTACCCCGCCGGGGCCACCACCCATTCCAGCGCCGGGGTGCGCGACCTGGACCGCTGCGCGGCGGTGCTAGAGGCGATGGCGGAGGTGGGCCTGCCCTTGCTGGTGCACGGGGAGGTGACCGATCCGGCGGTGGACGTGTTCGACCGCGAGGCGGTGTTCATCGAGCGGGTCCTGGCCCCCTGGCGGGAGCGCCTGCCGGAGCTGAAGATCGTCCTGGAGCATGTGACCACCGCCCACGGGGTGGATTTCGTCCGCGCCTGCCCGCGCAACACCGCCGCCACCATCACCCCGCAGCACATCCTCATGAACCGCAACGCCCTGTTCCAGGGGGGGCTGCGTCCGCACCACTACTGCCTGCCGGTGTTGAAGCGGGAGGAGCACCGGCGGGCGGTGCTGGCGGCGGCCACCAGCGGCGACGCGCGCTTCTTCCTGGGTACCGACAGCGCCCCCCATCCCCGTTCGGCCAAGGAGTCGGCCTGCGGTTGCGCCGGCATCTATTCGGCGCACGCGGCCCTGGAGCTGTACGCCGAGGCCTTCGAGGCGGTGGGGGCCCTGGACAGGCTGGAGGGCTTCGCCAGCCACCACGGGGCCGATTTCTACGGCCTGCCCCGCAACTCGGGCACCGTCACCCTGGTCAAAGAACCGAGCCCGATCCCCGAGGCCATTCCCCTGGGCGACGGGGAGACCCTGATCCCCCTGCGCGCCGGCGGCCGGACCGCCTGGCGCCTGCTAGATTGAGCAAACCATGTCCCGACCCGTGCTCCCCATCCCCCGCTTCCGCGAGAACCCCACCATGGCCAACCGCTTCCGTGGTTTTCTGCCGGTGGTGGTGGACGTGGAGACGGCCGGTTTCAATCACGAGCGGGATGCATTGCTGGAGATCGCCGCCGTCATCCCGCGCATGGACAAGCACGGCGACCTGCACGTGGGGGAGATCCACCACGCGCACGTGGAGCCCTTCCCCGGCGCGAACCTGGAGCCGGAGGCGCTGGCCTTCACCGGCATCGACCCCTATCACCCGTTCCGTTTCGCCGTCTCCGAGCAGGAGGCCCTGCAGCGCATCTTCCAGCCGGTGCGCAAGGCCATCAAGGAGAACGACTGCACGCGCGCCATCCTCGTGGGGCACAACCCCATCCTCGATCTGAACTTCCTCAACGCCGCCATCCGCCGCACCGGCATCAAGCGCAACCCGTTCCACCCCTTCTCCACCTTCGACACCGCCACCCTGGGGGGACTGGCCTTCGGTCAGACGGTACTGGCCCTGGCGGTGCAGGCGGCAGGGCTGGACTGGAACGACGAGGAGGCCCACTCGGCCAAATACGACGCCGAGCGCACGGCGCAATTGTTCTGCGTCATCGTCAACCGCTGGCACCATCTCCATCAGCCGCCGGGTCGGGAAGCAGGCTGACCGCCGCCGGCAGGTCCACGCTCACCCGCAGCCCCCCCCGTTCGGAGCGGGCGAAGCGCACCGTGCCCCGGTACTGGGCGGCCGCCTCGTGGACGATGGCCAGACCCAGGCCGTGACCGGGGACCTGCTCGTCCAGGCGCGCGCCGCGGCGACGCAGGCTGGGCAGATCCGCCTCCGCCACCCCCGGCCCGTCGTCTTCCACGTCGATGTGCAGGTGGGGGGCCTCGGCGATGCGCACCCGCACCGTCTTGCGGGCCCATTTGGCGGCGTTGTCCAGTAGGTTGCCGAGGATCTCCAGCGCATCTTCCCGGTCGATGCGAAAGACGGCTTCCGGGGGTACCTCGAGCTGGAAATCCAGCGCCTTGCCGGCATGGATGCGCCGCACCAAGTCCACCAAATCGGTGATTTCCGGCGCCGCCCGGAAGACAGGGGTGCCGGTGCCGGCGCCGGCCAGGCGCGCCCGCTTCAGTTCCCGCTCCACCCGCCGGCGCAAGCTTTCCACCACTTCAGTGCAGGTGCGGTAGAGCTCGGGGTGACGGCGGACTTCTTCCCGCTCGGCGAGCTGGGCGAGGAGACTCAAGGGGCCTTTGAGGGCATGGGCGAGGTTGCCGAAGGCTTCCCGTGAACGGCGCAGGCGCACCGCCTGCAGGGCCACCAGGCGGTTGATCTCCGCCACCAGCGGACGGATCTCCTCGGGCACCGACTCGTCCAGGCGTTCACGCCGCCCCGCCTCCAGCTCGCGCAACTGCCGCTGCGCCCGACCGAGGGGAGACAAGCCACGTGCCACCATTCGCGCCTGCACCCACAGGACGAGCCCGAGGGCAAGGACCGCCCACAGGGCCGAGCGCCACCACAGGTCGTCCAGGCGCACCTCCAGGGCCGAGAGGTCCTCGGCGACGACGAGAGTGAAGTCCTGGTCGCCCTTGCGATAGCCGGCGCTGCGCACCAGCAGGGGTTGCCCCAGGGGGCCGGTGGCGCGTTCCACCCGCACCGCGCCCGGGGGCAAGCTCCGACGCGGCAGGTCGTGCCCCCAGAGTGAGCGGGAAGCCAGAGGACCACCGACGCTGATGACGAGGAAGTAATGGCCGCTGAAGGCGCGCCGGTAGATGCGCGGCAGGGCGTCTTCGGGCAGGCGCGGGTGCCCTTCGGCGTCGAAATAGAGTTGGGCCACCAGGCTCTCGGCGTCGTGCGCCAGGCGGTCCAGGAGAGTGGCTTCGACCAGGGTGCGCATGTTCCACAAGTTCCACGCCCCGTAGGCGCCCCACACCAAGGTGAGGGCGAGGCTCAAGGAGAGGAGCAGGCGGGCGCGCAGGGTGCGCACGGTCAGGGGCGTTCCCGCAGACGGTACCCCTGGCCGCGCAGGGTCTCGATGCGTTCTTTGCCGATCTTGGCGCGCAGGCGGCGTACGTACACCTCCAAGACGTTGCTGTCGCGATCCGCGTCGTAGGCGTAGATGTGTTCCACCAGGCGCTGCTTGGAGAGGATCTTGCCGGCGTTGAGCATGAAGTATTTGAGTAGGCGGAACTCGGTGGCGGTGAGGGGCTGGGGCTCGCCGCCGGCCACCCGCACCTGCTGGTGGTCCTCATCCAGTTCCAGGTCGCCCACGCTGAGGCGCACACCCCGGTTGGCGCCGCTGGCGCGGCGGATGACGGCATCCAAGCGCGCCAGCAGCTCCTCGGTGTGGAAGGGCTTCCCGAGGTAGTCGTCGGCCCCGGCTTTGAGGCCGTCCACCCGTTCGTGCCAGGCGTCGCGGGCGGTGAGGACCACCACTGGCACGTCGTTGCCCTGGGCGCGCCAGTGCTTCAGGACTTCCAGCCCTGGCCGCTCGGGCAATCCCAGGTCGAGGATCACCGCGTCGTAATCCTCCACCTCACCGAGGTACTGGCCCTCCACCCCGTCGCCCGCGCCGTCCACCACATAGCCGGCGCCGCGCAGTGCAGCGGCCAAATTCTCCCGCAGGGTCTCGTCGTCTTCCACCAGGAGCACGCGCATCGGCTCGTTCCGTCAATCGTCCGAGGGTTCATGACGCAGGAGATCGCCGCTGGTGGCGTCGTAATACAATTCCCACACGCGACCTTGACGATCCAGGATCTCCACCTCGTAGGTCCAGCGGCCGTCCTCCCATTCGAACTCCACTTCCAGCAATCGCCCGGGCTGGCGCCCGCGGGCGTCCACGATGACTGACTCCAAGGAGACGATACGGCCTTCCCGCGCCAGGCGCACGGCGGTATCCCAGTCGCTCCATTCTCCTTCGTGGGCCCAGGCCGTGGCGGTGCATGCCAGCACCCAGAAAAACCACCATGACTTGTTCATGTACATGTGAATAGAGACGTTCTCTGAAACGGGGATGAAAGGCGGGTTTGATGTAGAATCGCCATCCGCCGCCGACATGCGTATCTTGACATCACCCAAGCCGACGAGAGAACGAAATGACCGATCTGATCGCACCCCATGGAGGGGAATTGAAGATCCTTTACGCCGAGAAACAGGACCGCGACGAACTCCTCGCCTCCACCCGCGAGCTGCCCAGTTGGGACCTCACCCGCCGCCAAGCGTGCGATCTGGAACTGCTCCTCTCCGGTGGGTTTTCCCCTCTCACCGGTTTCATGACCCAGGCCGACTACGACCGCGTGGTGGCGGAGATGCGCCTCGCCGACGGCACCCTCTGGCCCATGCCCATCACCCTGGACGTGCCTTTGCCCTTCGCCGAGGGCCTGAGCCCCGGCGATTCCCTCGTCCTGCGCGACGGCGAGGGGGTACCCATCGCGGTCATGCGGGTGGACGACATCTGGGTGCCGGACAAGCACGTGGAGGCGGAAGGCGTGTTCGGGGCCGACGACCCGGCCCACCCCGGCGTGGCCTACCTGCACGAACAGGCCGGCACCGTCTACCTCGGTGGACCGGTGCTGGGGCTCAACCGCCCCCAGCACTACGACTTCACCCACTTGCGCCACGAGCCGGCGGAGCTGCGCGCCCTGTTCGAGAAATGGGGCTGGCGGCGCATCGTCGCCTTCCAGACCCGCAACCCCATGCACCGGGCGCACCAGGAACTCACTTTCCGCGCCGCCCAGAAGGCCCAGGCCAATCTCCTCATCCACCCGGTGGTGGGGATGACCAAGCCGGGCGACATCGACCACTATTCGCGTGTGCGTTGCTACCAGCACCTCCTCAAGCACTATCCGGCCCAGACCACCGCCCTGAGCCTGCTGCCCTTGGCGATGCGCATGGCCGGCCCGCGCGAGGCCCTGTGGCACGCCATCATCCGCAAGAACCACGGCTGCACCCATTTCATCGTCGGTCGCGACCACGCCGGCCCCGGCAAGAACAGCCAGGGGGAGGACTTCTACGGCCCCTACGACGCCCAGGAGCTGGTGGCCCGCCACCAGGACGAACTGGGCATCGAGATGGTCCCCTTCGAGGCCATGGTCTACGTGCAGGAAAAGGCCGAATACCGGCCCCTGAGCGAGGTACAACCGGGAGAAACGGTGCTCAACATCTCCGGCACCGAGTTCCGCCGGCGCCTGCAGGAGGGCCTGGAGATCCCGTCCTGGTTCTCCTATCCGGAGGTGGTGGAGGAGCTGCGCCGCACCCATCCGCCCCGCCACAAACAGGGTTTCACGGTGTTTTTCACCGGCCTCCCCTGCTCGGGCAAGTCCACCATCGCCAACGCCCTCATGGTCAAGCTCCTGGAGCGGGGCGACCGGCCGGTGACCCTCTTGGACGGGGATCTGGCACGCAAGATACTCTCCTCGGAGCTGGGCTTCTCGCGCGAGCACCGCGACCTCAACATCCGCCGCATCGGCTACGTGGCCGCGGAAATCACCAAGCACCGGGGGGTGGCCATCTGCGCCCCCATCGCCCCCTACGCCGCCGCCCGTGGGGAGGTACGGGAGATGGTGGGGCAATACGGCGGTTTCCTGGAGGTGTACGTGGCCACGCCGCTGGAGGTGTGCGAGACGCGCGACCGCAAGGGGTTGTACGCCAAGGCCCGTGCCGGCTTCATCCAGGGTTTCACCGGCGTCGACGACCCCTACGAGGTGCCGGAGGAGCCGGATCTGGTCATCGACACGCGGGACCATACCCCCGACGAGGCCGCCCAGGAGATCCTCCTGAAGCTGGAGAGCCTCGGCTACATCAAGCAATGAAAAGGGGTTTCAGCGCACTTTCAAGGGGCCTTCACGGCCCCTTTTTCATGGCAGGGAGACGGTGACTTCCTGCTCCACGCCGTTGCGCAGGACCTTGACGCTCACCTGCGAGGCGGTCTGCAGGCCGCGCATGATTTCCAGGCCATTGAGGGGGTTGTCCAGGCCCAGGCCGTTCACCTCGGTGATCACGTCGCCGGGCTGCAGACCCACTTTGGCCAACAGCTCCCGGTCGCGGCCGGGATAGACGCGGTACCCGACGATGCGTCCGCCGCGCCGGTAGGGCTCGGCGCGCACCACGTCCATGACGCTCTGGGGATCGTCGAGGAGGCGTTGGCGGTAGCGGGCCAGCACTTCACCGGCTTTGGGGGGGACCTGCAATCGGCCCGCGGCGGCGCTGCGACCGCGGTCGTCGCCGTGCATCGTCCGCCCAGTCCGCCCCGCCTCGCCCTCGCGCGGCAGCCTGAGGGTTTCCAGACGGCCGTTGCGCTTGAGGATGACCCGGTCCGGGTAGATCTCTTCGAGGGTGGCGCCGCCGGGCAGGGCGTCGCCGACGCGGTAGGTCTCGTCCTTGCCGCCGGCATCGGCAATGATGGCGAAGCCGTTGCCGCCCCCCTGGTACACCCCCCGCAGGGTCAGGCGCAGGGAGGTCTCCGGCGCCTCGATGGGGGCCTCCGCCACCGGCTCGGGGCGCTCGGCGGGCCATTCTCCGAACAGGTGGCTGTCCACCACCCGCCGCGCCCAGTCTTCCTTCGCGGGTGCGACCGTCGCCGGGGTGGACCGGCTCGCCGGGGACGGTCGCAC
>WFVN01000195.1 GCA_015491615.1 Gammaproteobacteria bacterium | reverse complement strand
GTGGGGATCCCCGCCCGGCCCAGGGCGCAGGCGAGGGCGGCGCCCACCATGCCGCCGCCGAGGACGATGACCGGTTGCGCGTTCATGGGGCGAGCCCCCGGGCCAGGCGCGGCAGGGGTGGGGTGAGGCCGAGGGTGTGGCGAGCCAGGCCGCGCTTCAAGGGCGCGCAGAGGTTGAGGGCGACGAGGCCCAGGCCGCGCAGGTGGCCGACGGGTGGGGCGCGCAGGACGAAGACGCGGGCGAGGAAGTCGGTGAAGCCGATGGTGCGGTCGTGGTCCGGGCGGCGGGCCCGTTCGTAGGCGGCCAGCAGTTCCGGGGCGCCCAGGTCGGTTCCGACGCGATGGGCGTCGGCGATGGCCTCGGCCAGGTGGGCCACGTCGCGCAGGCCCAGGTTGAAGCCTTGTCCGGCCACCGGGTGGAGGGTGTGGGCGGCGTTGCCGGTGAGGGCCAGGCGCGAGGCGGTGAGGCGGCGGGCGCGCACCAGGCGCAGGGGGTAGGCGCGGCGCGGGGAGACGCGGACGTAGCCACCCTGGTGCGGCAGGCGCGCTTCGACGCGGGCGAGGAAGGCGCCGTCGTCCAGGGCCAGAAGGGCGTCTTCTTCGTCGCGGCGGACGGTGAAGACGAGGGAGCAGCGCCCTTCGCTCATGGGCAGCAGGGCCAGGGGGCCCGATTCGGTGAAACGCTCGTAGGCGGTATCGCGGTGGGGGCGTTCGGGGGTGACGGTGGCGATGACGGCGCTCTGGCCGTAGTCCGTCTCTTCGCTGTCGATGCCGGCCAGGCGGCGGGTGGGGGAGGCGCCGCCGTCGGCGGCCACCACCAGTGCGGCCTCCAGGGTGCGCGGGCCGTCGTCCGTCTCCAGGTGCAGACGGGCGGCGGTGGCGTCGAGTTCCAGGGCGGTCAGGCGCGCCGGGCAGTGGATGTCCAGGTTGGCCTGGCGGGGCAGTTCGGCCCACAGGGCCTGGCCGATGGCGCGGGTGGGGATGACGTGGCCGAGGGCGTCCACCCCTTCTTCGTGGGCGTGCAGGCGGGTGGCGCCGAAGCGGCCCCGCTGGGAGACGTGGATGTGGGCGATGGGGTGGGCGTGCGGGGCGAGGCGCGGCCACAGGCCCATGCCCTCGAAGATGCGGCGGCTGCCGTGGGCGAGGGCGAGGACGCGCTCGTCGTAGCTGGGCTGGCCGGGGTCGCGCGGGGGGACGGCCTCGACGAGGGCGATGGCGAGGTCCACCCCGGCGAGGGCACGGGCGAGGCTGGCGCCCACCGGGCCGCCGCCGACGATGACCAGGTCGTAACGGGCGTTCATGGGTTCATCAGGGCCTCAATGTCGGCCACCGCCTTGGGGATCTGGTCGGTGAGGACGCGGCAGCCGTCGCGGGTCACCACCACGTCGTCTTCGATGCGCACGCCGATGCGCTTGTAGCGGCGCGGCACGTCGCGGCCGGCGTCCAGGTACAGGCCCGGTTCCACGGTGAGGACCATGCCGGGTTTCAGTTCGCGCCAGTCGTCCCCGGTCTTGTATTCTCCCACGTCGTGCACGTCCATGCCCAGCCAGTGGCCGGTGCGGTGCATGTAGAAGCGCCGGTAGGCGCCCTCGTCGATGAGCTTGTCCACCTTGCCTTCCAGCAGGCCCAGGGCCACCAGGCCCTCGGTGAGGACGCGCGCCGCCGCCTCGTGGGGGGCGTTCCAGTGGTTGCCCGGGCGCACCTGTTCGATGGCCGCCTGCTGTGCCTCCAGGACCAGCTCGTACACCGCCCGCTGGGCGGGGCGGAAGCGGCCGTCCACGGGGAAGGTGCGGGTGACGTCGGCGGCGTAGAGGCCGAACTCGGCGCCGGCGTCGATGAGGACCAGTTGGCCCGCCTCCAGGGGCTGGTCGTTGGCGGTGTAGTGGAGGATGCAGGCGTTCTCGCCGCCGGCGACGATGGGGTTGTAGGCGGGTACGGCACCGTGGCGGCGGAAGGTGTGCAGGTACTCGGCCTCCAGTTCGTATTCGCGCATCCCCGGGCGGCAGGTGGCCATGGCGCGCAGGTGGGCCTCCACGGTGATGGCGGCGGCGCGTTCCATGAGGACCAGTTCCGGGCGCGTCTTGATCAGGCGCATCTCGTGGATGAGGTGGTCCAGGGCGATGAATTCGGTGGGGGCGTGGACACCGGAGCGGGCCTTCTCGCGCAGGCGGTTGAGCCAGTCGCCCACGCGCCGGTCGAAGGCGGCGTCGCGCCCGAGGGGGAAGTACACCCGCCGGCGACGGGCGAGCAGGTCGGGCATGCGCCGGTCCAGCTCGTCGATGGGATAGGCGGCGCCGGCGCCGTAGGTCTTCACCGCCCCCTCGACGCCGGCGCGGCGGCCGGTCCAGGTCTCCTGTTCCGGATCGCGCGGGCGCACGAAGAGGAGCGTCTCGCCCTCCTCGTGGC
>WFVN01000194.1 GCA_015491615.1 Gammaproteobacteria bacterium | reverse complement strand
GTTGCAAACCCATCTGCGAGGGGGTGGTGTAGACGGCGGCGAGGGCGCCGGCGCGCACCAGGGAGCGGGAATAGCCGATCACCGGCAAGCCTTGGCGGTAACCGGCCAGGAGCAGGTTCTTGAGGGTGCGGCGGTTGTATACGTCGGGGTCGGCGAGGGCGAGGAGGGCGTCGCTGCGGGGAAAGAGGCGGCGGATGAGGCGGGCCAGTTCCCGCGCCCTGTTCATGGTTTCGATGTGCAGCACCAGGTGACGTTGGGTGGCGGCGCGACGCAGGCCCGGTAGTAGAGGTTGGCTGTAGGGGCTGGTAATGAGACCGATGTGACGCGCGTGGGGGAGGACGGCGCGTACCAAGTCCAGATAACGGTCGGGGGGGTGATCGATGAACAGGGCGCTGCTGGGGCGCGACGGGGGTGGGTGCAGGAGCCGATAACTGGCCTCGGGCAGGAAGGTGGCGAGGAGGGGAGTGTCATCCGGGCGTTCCAGGATTCGACGCAGGGCACGCACGCCGGCAGTGACGATGAGATCGTTGTGGGTGGGCAGGGGGCGGCCGTCCACGGTGTGCACGCGCAGCTCCAATTGCGCCCGTTCCACTGGCCCGAGGCTGGCGGTGAGGGCCATCGCCAGCTCCCGGTACGGTGGGCTGTCGGCGGAGAGGAGCAGGAGGACCTGGTGGGGACCCTCGCCGGCTTGTACGAAAGGGATGAGGAACCACAGGGCGAGGAGGCGCCCGGGCCGCAGACGGGTGCGAAGGCGGCCAGGGCGGCGCGGGATCACAGCCAGGCCCACCTCAGGCGCAGATAGGCGGTGGGGGTCATGCGGTTGGTCGCCTCCGGGTCGTTTCGGAATTCCACGTAGGAGCCGTTGGCGCTGGCGACGACGAGTTCCACGTCCACGTCCTGGTCGGGGAAGCGCAGCTCGCGGGCGATGCGCAGATCCAGCCGGCGGGTGGTGCCGACCGTGTCGCCCTCTCCCAGCCAGGTCATGGCGCCATGGTACTGGTAGCCCAGGGAGAAGGCGAGGGCATGGCGCCCGCCGGCGTCGGGCAGGCGCTGGCTGAGGAGGAGAGCGGCCTGCCTGGGAGGAACGCTGCGGCTGTATTGCCGGTAGCGATCGGTACCGTCGATGTGGGTGTCGGCGTAACAGAAAACGAGGCGGCCGCGGCGGGCGTAGCGCCAGTCCACCTGGATCTCCGAGCCGGTGACGTAGGCCCTATCGCCGTTGATGAAGCGCTCCGATTCCTGGTTCCAATCGTCGGGGAAGGGCACTACGACAGCGGTGATGAGATCGCGAATCTCTTCGTAGTGGATCTTGTAGTCCACGCCCAGGCGTCGGTGGGGGCGGTAGATGAATCCCAGCTCGTAGCCGTCCAGGCGTTCCGGGCGCAGGCGCACGTCGCTGTGGGTGATCTGGTCGAACAGGTAGCCTACGCCAGGGATTTCGGCGCCGAAGCGCTGGTCGGCGTAGGCCTCCCAGAGGGTGGGGACGCGGATGGCGCGAGTGACGCCGAGGCGCCAGGTGAAGGCGTCGTTGACGTGGTAGTTGAGGGCCAGGCGTGGTTGCAGGTCGCGTCCGGTGAGGCCGTTGTCCTCGGCCATGAGGCCGAAGCTGGCAAGGAGGTCGGGGTGTACCTGCCAGGCGGCGTTGAGGAAGACGCGGTCGAGGCGGTTGGCGACCGTCCCTTGTAGGTGGGTGACGGCCTCGGCACGATCCCGGCGGGTGCTGGCGCCCAGGGCCAGGCGCAGGGGGCCGGCGCTGCGGGTGTACTGGAGTTCCACTTCGTCGCGCACCACGCGCACGTCCTCCCGGATGGGGGCGTCGATGGTGAGGGGCAGGCCCAGGCCGGAGAGGTCCAGAGGGCCGATGACGTAACGATCCTGGCGGCGGTAGTCGTTGCGGTAGAACTGCAACCGCCATTCCCGCCCTTCCAAGGGGGCGTGGCGCCAGACGAACTGAAAGAAGCGGCTGTCCGTGTCCGCGCTGCGGGCGGGGCGGAAGAGGTTGCCGGAGAAGCCCCGCTTGCGTGGGCCGCCGGCATAGCCGGTCTGCACGGTGACGAGGTGGGTGGGGGCGAGCTGGTGGTCGCCGCGGAAGCGGGCGCGGTGCACTTGGCGCCCGTCCCAACGCCCCTCGAAGCCGGTGTCCTCCTGATAGGCGAAGGAGAGGCGGTAGGCGAGGGGGCCGCGTTCGCCGCTGTAGGCAAGCACGGCGTCGCCGAGTGGGCGATTGATGCCGCCGTCCATGCGCATGGAGAAACCGGGCTCGCTACCCCCCGACTCGGTGATGATGTTGATGGTGGCGAGGAAGGCGTTGGCGCCGTAGGCGGGGGCGTCCGGACCGCGTACCACCTCGATGCGGGCCACGTCTTCCAGGGACAGGGGGATCTCGTTCCAGGGCACCGAGCCGTCCAGGGGGTTGTACACGGAGCGGCCGTCCACCAGGACCTGGATGCGGCGCGAGAACTCGTCCACCAGCCCGTGGTAGGCGACGAAGGGACGTGAACCATCGTAGTAGGTGACCTGCATGCCGGCCACGTAGCGCAGCACTTCCACCACGTCGCGGGCGCCGGAAGCGCGCATCGTATCCTTGTCGATGACGGTGACCGCGGCCGGGGTCTGCTTCGGCGGTTGCGTCAGGCGCGTGGCGGTGAGCACCGCCGGCAATTCGTCCAGATAGACGGACTCGGTGAGCGTGGGGTGGCCCCATGCGGGGAGATGGATGGCGGCGAGCAGGGTCGCGGCGCGCAACGGGCTTCGGAACACCTATACTCCAGAATTCGGGCGGGATACCGGGGCGATCGGGATTTGATGATATGATTCGGTGGCTTAGTGTACCCGTGATCCTTTTCGAGGGGTATTCATGGAATTTCCCACCATCGAGGCCTTCATCGGCCGCACGCCCCTGGTGCGCCTGCAGCGCCTGCCCGCCCCCGGCGGCGGCACGGTGCTGGTGAAGCTGGAGGGTAACAACCCCGCCGGTTCGGTGAAGGATCGCCCGGCCATGAGCATGATCCGCCACGCCGAGGAGCGGGGCGAGATCCGCCCCGGCGATACCCTCATCGAGGCCACCTCGGGCAATACCGGCATCGCCCTGGCCATGGCCGCCGCCATCCGCGGCTACCGCATGATCCTCATCATGCCCGAGAACATGAGCCTGGAGCGGCGCGGGGTGATGAAGGCCTTCGGCGCCGAGATCGTCCTCGTCTCCCAGGAGGCGGGGATGGAGGGGGCGCGCGATCTGGCCCAGCAGATGGCCGCCGAGGGGCGTGGCAAGGTGCTGGACCAGTTCGCCAACCCGGACAACCCCCGCGCCCACTACGAGGGCACCGGGCCGGAGATCTGGCGCGACACGGGCGGGCGCATCACCCACTTCGTCTCTGCCATGGGCACCACCGGCACCATCATGGGCACCTCCCGCTATTTGAAGGAGCAGAACCCGCGCATCGAGATCGTCGGCGTGCAGCCGGCGGAGGGGGCCTCCATCCCCGGCATCCGCCGCTGGCCGCCCGAGTATCTGCCCAAGATCTATGATGCCTCGCGGGTGGACCGCATCATCGACATCGACCAGACCACCGCCGAGGACACCACCCGTGCCCTGGCCGCGCGCGAGGGCATCTTCGCCGGCATCTCCTCCGGCGGCGCGGTGGCCGCCGCCCTCCAGGTGGCCGCCGAGGACCCGGACGCCCTGGTGGTGACGGTGATCTGCGACCGCGGCGACCGCTACCTCTCCACCGGCGTGTTCCCGGCATGAGCATGCACGTCTTCGTCTTCGACATCGAGACCGTCCCCGACGTGGACGCCGGTCGCCGCCTCTACGGCCTGGAGGGCCTCTCCGACGCCGAGGTGGCCACCGTCATGTTCCACCAGCGGCGCCAGGAGACCGGCGGCTCGGACTTTCTGCGCCTGCACCTGCACCGCATCGTCGCCATCTCGGTGGTGCTGCGCTCCGGCGACCACTTCAAGGTCTGGTCCCTGGGCACGCCGGAATCCCCCGAATCGGAACTCATCCAGCGGTTCTTCCACGGTCTGGAGCGCTACACCCCGACTCTGGTGTCCTGGAACGGCGGCGCCTTCGATCTGCCCGTGCTCCACTACCGCTCCCTGCTCCACGGCGTGCCTGCGCCCCGCTATTGGGAGCTGGGGGACGAGGACCGGGAATTCCGCTGGAACAACTACCTCTCCCGCTACCACATGCGCCACACCGACCTCATGGACGTGCTCGCCGCCTACCAGCCGCGCGCCAACGCCCCCCTGGACGAGATCGCCACCCTCCTGGGCCTGCCCGGCAAGATGGGCATGAGCGGCGCCAAGGTGTGGGAGGCCTACCAGGCGGGCGAGATCGAAGTCATCCGCAACTACTGCGAGACCGACGTCCTCAACACCTATTTGATCTACCTGCGCTTCGAGCTCATCCGCGGGCACCTGGATCCGGCCCGCTACCAGGCCGAGTGCGAGCGGGTGCGCGAATCCCTCGCGCGGGAGGGCAAGCCGCACCTGGACGCCTTCCTCCAGGCCTGGCGCGAGGGCGCGCCCGGGGCGCCGGCATGAGCCGCAAGCGCCGCCGCAAACTGCCCCTGGAACCCTTCACCGCCTCCGTCACTGACCTCAGCCACGACGGTCGCGGCGTGGCCCGGGTGGGGGAGAAGGTGGTGTTCGTGCACGGCGCCCTGCCCGGTGAGGTGGTGCGTTTCCAGATCACCGCCCGCCGCCGTCAGTACGACGAGGGCACCCTCCTGGAGGTGATCGAGGCGGCCCCGGAGCGGGTGGAGCCCCGCTGCCCCCACTTCGGCGTCTGCGGCGGCTGCAGCCTCCAGCACATGGCCCCCCAGGCGCAGATCCGGCGCAAGCAGGCGCAGTTGGAGAACGACCTCGACGCCATCGGCCATACCACCCCGCAGACCCTCTTCCCGCCCCTCACCGGGCCGGTGTGGGGGTACCGCCGCAAGGCGCGCCTGGGGGTCAAGCACGTCCCCAAGAAGGGCAAGGTGCTGGTGGGCTTTCGCGAGCGCGGCGGCCGTTACATCGCCGACCTCATCACCTGCCCGGTGTTGCACCCGCAGGTGGGGGAGCGCCTGGAAGATCTCTCTCGCCTGGTGGGCGAGCTGTCGGTGCGCGACCGCCTGCCGCAGATCGAGGTGGCCATGGGCGACGAGGACGCCGCCCTGGTGTTCCGCCACCTGGAACCCCTGAACGACGCCGACCGCCACCTGTTGCGCGCCTTCGGCGAGGTGTACGGCTTCCACATCCATCTGCAGCCGGGCGGGCTGGACAGCGTCCACCGCCTGTGGCCGGAGGAGGGCGAGGACCTGCTCGTCTACCGCCACCCCGATTTCGACGTCACCCTCCGCTTTCGTCCCACCGACTTCACTCAGGTCAACCGCGACATCAACCGGGCCATGGTGGCGCGGGCGGTGGAACTACTGGCGTTGACAGGGGAGGAGTCGGTCCTCGACCTATTCTGCGGCCTGGGCAACTTCACCCTCCCCATCGCCCGCCGTGCCGCCGCCGTGACCGGGGTGGAGGGGGAGGGCGGACTCATCGAACGGGCGCGGGCCAACGCCGATGCCAACGGCATCGACAACGCCGAATTCCACGTCGCCGACCTGGCCGACCCGGCCGCCCTGGAGGCCCCCTGGGCACAGCGGCGCTACGACCGCCTCCTCCTCGATCCGGCGCGCGCCGGGGCGGAGCTCATCGCCACCCACCTGGGGCGCTTCCAGGCCGAGCGCATCGTCTACGTCTCCTGCAACCCGGCCACCCTGGCGCGCGATGCCGGCCTCATCACCGCCCAGGGCTACCGCCTCCGCGGCGCCGGGGTCATGGACATGTTCCCCCACACCACGCACGTGGAGTCCATCGCCGTCTTCGAGCGTGCCTGAATCTTGCTAACTTCGCCTCCAGTCTGTTTCCACACCATCGTTGTGCCGATTTGGATCAAACAACGGGGCTGGCGCAAGGGTTGTTCCCGTCAATGGTGGAATTTGTAAGGCACCGTGGTCCTCATCTCCGTTCACGCACTGGCTGCCGATAGCGCCCCGGCAGGCACTGTAGTTCCCTCGCCGCAGGTCACTTGCGCCAGTGTCTCCAGGCTCATGTAGCGCCGTGTCACATGCCATTCATCGGTCTGCTCGGTCAGCAGGCGCCCACGAGCCGTACGATCGCATCTTCGTTGGGGAAGATCCCCACCACG
>WFVN01000193.1 GCA_015491615.1 Gammaproteobacteria bacterium | reverse complement strand
GTTGGCCCTGGAGATGCTCGCCTGGGCCCTCATGCTCCCGGCCGGGGTGTGGGCCCTGGGGGGGTGGGCTTGGCTGCGCACCCTTGCCTTTCCCCTCGCCTTCACCCTCTTCGCCGTCCCCATCGGCGAACCCCTGGTGCCGCCCCTCCAGGACCTCACCGCCTGGATGGCGGTCAACCTGCTGCGCCTCACCGGCATCCCCGTATTCTGGGAGGGACGCTTCTTCCACATTCCCTCGGGCAGCTTCGAGGTGGCCGAGGCGTGCAGCGGCGTGCGCTACCTCTACGCCTCCCTCACCTTCGGCGCCCTCTACGCCTATCTCAACCTGCGCGGGCGGCGCGCCTGGGCCTTCTTTGCCCTCACCGCCGTCGTTCCCATTCTCGCCAACGGCATCCGCGCCTACGGCATCGTCATGATCGCCCACCTGAGCGACTACAAACTGGCGGTAGGGGTGGACCACTACCTCTACGGCTGGTTGTTCTTCGGCGTCGTCATCGCCTTTTTGCTCTACATCGGCGAACACCTGCGGCGCGGGCAGGCGGGCGTGCGGACCGCTGGGACGGGTACCGCGGTGACCAGTCTCGACGCCCCCCCGGCGCGCATCGCCGCCGCTTTTCTGCTTGCCCTGGCGACCCTGGCGGCGCCTCGCGCCTGGGCCGCCCTCGCCGGCGGCGACGCGGCCCTCGCCCCCACGCCGCGCCTGCTGAGCGTCCCCGGCTGGACGGGGCCTGGGGCGACAAAGTTCGGTTGGCAACCCTTCTACCACCACCCCGACCTCACCCTCGCCGGACGCTACGAGCGGAGCGGGGTGGCGGTGGAGGTGCATGTGGTCCACTACCGGGACCAGACCCAGGACAAGGAACTGTTCAACTCCCGCAACCGCCTGTGGGACGAGGATCCTTGGCAGAAGACTTGGATGCGTCTCGGCGAGTCGCGCCAAAGTACCGATGTGGCGGTGCCGGCGCATGTGCGCGAGACCCGGGTTCGTTACGGTGAGCGGCAACTGGTGCTGTGGAGCTGGTACGTGAGCGAGGCCGGCGTGCGCCTGCAACCCCTGCGTCTGAAATGGGACGAGATCCGCGCGCAACTGCTCGGTCGTCCCGCCTGGGCCTCCCTGGTGGTCCTCGCCGCCCCCTTCGACGTGGCGCCGGAGGAGGGCAGGGGGGTGCTGAGCTCGTTCCTGGGTGAAACCGGCGTGCCCGTGCGCTGGGAGGGCGGTTCATGAACGCCCCTCTCATCGTCCACGTGGTCCACCGCCTGCAGATGGGGGGGTTGGAAAACGGCCTCGTCAACCTCATCAACCACACCCCGCCGGGGCGTTACCGGCACGCGGTGCTGTGCATGACCGATCACACCGACTTCGCCCGCCGCATCCAGGATCCGACGGTTCCCATTCTCGATCTGCACAAGCGGGAAGGGCACGACCTGGGGGTGTACCGGCGCCTCTACCGAGCCTTCCGGACGCTGCGTCCGGCCCTCGTCCACAGCCGCAACATCGGCACCCTGGAGGCCCAGGCGGTGGCGCGCCTGGCCGGGGTGCGCCACGGCGTGCACGGAGAGCACGGGCGCGACATGACCGATCTGGCCGGCACCCACCCCCGTCACCGCCGTCTGCGCCGCCTCTCCGCCCGCTGGACCGATCGCTTCGTGGCCCTCTCCCGGGACATCCAGCGCTGGCTCATCGACGTGCAGGGGCTGCCCGCCGGCAAGATCGTGCAGATCTACAACGGCGTGGACACCGCCCGCTTCCATCCCGGCGATGGGCGCCGCCCCCTCACCGACGCCCTGGGCCTCTCCGGCCGCCTGCTGCTGGGCACGGTGGGACGCTTGTCGGCAGAGAAGGACCCGCTCACCCTGGTACGTGCCTATCTGACCCTCCTCGCCCAGGCACCGGAGCTGGCGCGACGTAGCGCCCTGCTCATGGTGGGGGACGGCCCCCTGCGCGGCGAGCTGGAGGCGACCCTGGCCGACGCCCCGGCGGACCATCGTCAGGCAGTGCACCTCCTCGGCCCCCGCGACGACGTGCCCGCCCTCATGCGAGAATGGGACCTGTTCATCCTGCCATCGCGCACGGAAGGCATCTCCAACACCATCCTCGAAGCCATGGCCTCGGGCTTGCCCGTGTTGGCCACCGCCGTGGGCGGCAACCCCGAGCTGGTGGTGGACGGGGAGACCGGACGCCTGGTTCCCCGCGACGACCCCGAGGTCATGGCCGACACCCTGGCGGGCCTTCTCGCCGACCCCGACGCCCTGAAGCGGCAGGGGATCGCCGGAAGGGTGCGGGTGGAAGAAAAATTCAGTATCGAGGCGATGGTGGCGAAATATCTGTCCATTTACGACGCGCTGTTGAATTCTCAAGGAGAAGAGTGATGGAGGAACGTGAACTGTATCGGGCGGGAAAGGGAAACTGGAACGCTTTTCCTTTTCCTGCGGAAACGGTACTGAAACAGGCCGAGCGTTGGCGGGATGTTTTGGCGGGGATCGAACGTCCCTGGTTGTGTTGGAACGTGAACGAGGCCTGGTGCTTGGTGCAGCAACGGCTGGTGGAGTCGGTGGGTTGGACGCCGGTAGTGGGTTTCGACCCGCGAGCAGGGCGTCCCGAAATCATCGATTCCGCTGTGGTGCTGGACTTCAATGAGGGATTCGATTTTCCTGCGTTACACATGGTGTTCCCGCTCGAATTCGTGTTCGTCTTTGCCCCTCGATTGGCTTTTTGGCATTCCGACCTTCTAGTACGCCCAGAGCGCATGCAAAAGATCGTCGCCATCTTCGAAGGGTTGGCCGATGGGGAAATGGCGGCGGTGGACGATCGTGGCAGCTTTTTGTCGCGTCTGCGAGGGCATGTCCCCAGATATTGGGAACTGATCGGGTGTACCACCCGTGCAGCCAGCCGGGATCAATTCGAACGAGGCAGCGGTTGGTGGCGCCATATCGCCGATCATCCCAACTGTCCGGAGAATGAGCGGGAATCCCGCAAACGGTACGGATACGATCACGGTGTAGGCATCTATTACTGGCAGAAGCAATATGGTGGTCGAGTACGCCCCATCCCGGAGTCCTGGGTAGCGGAGGGGCACTGCACGCGCATAAGAAACCCCCATTACGAGCCCCAGTCGCCGAACGATGAGCGCCGCGACCTCAGCAAGGACCTGGTACACAACTACGACTTGGTCGAGGTCTGTCGTCGCTTGGGCCTGGATGACTTCCTCGACGCTTCTTCTTGATCGATCAAGGCGGATGACATGTGCGGATTGGTAGGCATTTTCGATAGCCGCGAACGGCGCGGGCCCGACCGCGCCCTCCTCCATCGCATGAACGAGACCCAGCACCACCGGGGTCCCGACGAAGGCGGCCTGCACACCGAGCCCGGCGTCGGGCTCGGGCACCGGCGCCTGTCCATCATCGACCTGGCCTCCGGCCAGCAACCCCTGTTCAACGAGGACGGCTCGGTGGTGGTGGTGTTCAACGGCGAGATCTACAACTACGCCGGTCTGGCGGAGGAACTCAAGGCCCGCGGGCACCGCTTCCGCACCCACTCGGACACCGAGGTCATCGTCCACGCCTGGGAGGAATGGGGGCCGGCCTGCGTGGAGCGCTTCCGTGGCATGTTCGCCATCGCCCTGTGGGACCGCCATCGGGAGACCCTCTTCCTCGCCCGCGACCGCCTGGGCATCAAGCCCCTCTACTACGCCGAGCTGGCCGACGGCCAACTGATTTTCGCCTCGGAGATGAAGGCCCTCCTCGCCCATCCGGCCCTAGGGCGCGAACTGGATCCGTACGCGGTGGAGGAATACTTCGCCTTTGGTTACGTCCCCGAGCCGCGCAGCATCCTCGAGGGGGTGCGCAAGCTGCCGCCGGGGCACCGCCTGGTGCAGCGCCGCAGCGAGCCCCTGGCGGCGCCCGAGGAATACTGGGACGTGAGCTTCACCCCCCTGGGGCTCAGCGACGAGGCGGAGATGCGCGAGGGCCTGCTGGCGCGCCTCAAGGAGGCGGTGGACGTGCGCCTGGTGGCCGAAGTGCCCCTGGGCGCCTTCCTCTCCGGAGGGGTGGACTCCTCGGCGGTGGTGGCGATGATGGCCCAGCTCATGGACGAGCCGGTGAACACCTGCTCCATCGCCTTCGACGACCCCCGCTACACGGAGACCGAGTTCGCCGCCCTGGTGGCCGAGCGCTACCACACCAACCACCAGGTGGAACAGGTGGCGGCGGACGACTTCGACCTCATCGACCGCCTCGCCGCCCTCTACGACGAGCCCTTCGCCGACTCCTCCGCCATCCCCACCTACCGGGTGTGCGAACTGGCCCGCAAGCGGGTGGTGGTGGCCCTCTCCGGGGACGGGGGCGACGAGAACTTCGCCGGCTACCGCCGTCACCGCTGGCACATGAACGAGGAGAAACTGCGCGCGCGCCTGCCCCAGGCCCTGCGCGGGCCGCTGTTCGGATTCCTCGGGCGCGTCTATCCCAAGCTGGACTGGGCCCCCAAATACCTGCGCGCCAAATCCACCTTCCAGGCCCTGGCGCGCGACTCCCTGGCCGCCTACCTGCACAGCGTCGGCGTGGTCGCCGACCACCACCGCGAGCGCCTGTTCAGTCCCGCCCTGAAACGGGAGCTGCAGGGCTACCACGCCATCGAAGTCTTCCGCCGGCACGCCGCGCGCGCGCCCACCGACCACCCCCTGTCCCTGGTGCAGTACCTGGACATGAAGACCTACCTCCCCGGCGACATCCTCACCAAGGTGGACCGGGCCTCCATGGCCCACGCCCTGGAGGTGCGCGTGCCCATCCTCGACCACCACTTCGTGGACTGGGTCTCCGGCCTGTCCCCCGAGGTGAAACTCAAGGGCCAGGAAGGCAAATACATCTTCAAGAAGGCCCTGGAGCCGCTGCTGCCCGAAGACGTCCTCTACCGGCCCAAGATGGGCTTCGGCGTGCCCATCTCCAACTGGTTCCGCGGCCCCCTGCGCGAGCGCGTGCGGCGCCAGCTCACCCAAGGCGCCCTGGGGGACACCGGCCTGTTCGACATGGCCACCGTCGCCCGCCTGGTGGACGAGCACCAGTCCGGTCGCTTCGAGCACAGCCCCACCCTCTGGGCCCTGCTCATGTTCGAATCCAGCCTGCGCGGGCTGATGGGGGAAGGGACGCGGGAGGCGGCGTGAACATCCTCACCTTCTCCACCCTCTACCCCTCCAGCGCGCGCCCCAACCACGGGGTGTTCGTGGAGAACCGCCTGCGCCACCTCCTCGCCTCCGGCGACGTGACGGCCAAGGTGGTGGCGCCGGTGCCCTGGTTCCCTTGGGCCCATCCCCGCTTCGGCGAGTACGCCCGCTTCGCCGCCACCCCGCGGCGGGAGGTCCGTCATGGCATCGAGGTGCACCACCCGCGCTATTTCCTGCCCCCCAAGGTGGGCATGAACCTGGCCCCCCACAGCCTCGCCCGCGGCAGCCTGCCCACCCTGCTGCGCCTGCGCCGGGACTTTCCCTACCAGCTCATCGACGCCCACTATTTCTACCCGGACGGGGTGGCGGCGGTGATCCTCGGGCGGCGCCTGGGCCTGCCGGTGGTCATCACCGCCCGCGGCACCGACCTCAACCTCATCCCCCGCTACCCGCGTCCGCGGCGCCTCATCCAATGGGCGGCACGGGAGGCGGCCGGGCTGATCACCGTCTGCCGGGCCCTCAAGGACGTGTTGGTGGACCTGGGCGTGCCGGCGGACAAGGTGCGGGTGCTCAGAAACGGCGTCGATCTGCAACGCTTCCGCCCGCCCGAGGACCGCGACGCCCTGCGCGCGCGCCTCGGGCTCGACGGCCCCACCCTCCTGTCGGTGGGGCACCTCATCGAACGCAAGGGGCACGACCTCGTCATCCGCGCCCTGGCCCATCTGCCCGAGGCCGTGCGTCTGGTCATCGCCGGTGAGGGCCCCGAGCGCGAGCGCCTGGAAGGACTGATCCGCGACCTGGGGCTCGCCGGGCGCGTGCATCTGCTCGGCGCCGTCCCCCACGAGACCCTGCGCGACTGGTACGGCGCCGCCGACTGCCTGGTGCTGGCCTCCTCGCGCGAGGGCTGGGCCAACGTCCTCCTGGAGGCCATGGCCTGCGGCACGCCGGTGGTGGCCACCCGCGTCTGGGGCACGCCGGAGGTAGTGGCCGCCCCCGAGGCCGGACGTCTGTGCGAGCGTGACCCCGAATCCATCGCCCGCGAGGTGCATGCCCTGCTTGCCGATCCCCCGGCGCGCGCGGCCACCCGTCGCTACGCCGAGGGCTTCTCCTGGGACGCCACTTCCGCCGGGCAGAAGGCCTTGTTCGCCGAGGTCCTGGGGCGGAGGGCGGCGGCGTGAAGATCCTCTACCACCATCGCATCGCCTCCAAAGACGGCCAGTACGTGCACGTGGAGGAGCTCACCCGCGCCCTCGAGGCGCGCGGTCACGAGATCGTCTTCGTCGGCCCCAAGGTGGTGGAGCAGGAAGACTTCGGCTCCGACGGCGGCCTGGTGGCGGCCCTCAAGCGGCGCCTGCCCAAGGCCCTCTACGAACTGCTGGAACTGGGCTACAGCCTCATCGCCTACGCGCGCCTGGCGCGCGCCGTGCGCCGCCACCGGCCCGACTGCCTGTACGAACGTTACAACCTCTATCTGCCGGCGGGGGTATGGATCAAGCGCCGCTATCGCCTGCCCATGTTGCTGGAGGTGAACGCCCCCCTGTACGAGGAGCGGGCCCGCTACGGCGGCCTGGGGCTACCGCGCCTGGCCCGTTGGAGCGAACGCTACACCTGGCGCGGCGCCGACGCCTGCCTGCCGGTCACCGACGTGCTCGCCGACTATTTGCGCGCCGCCGGCGTCCCCGAGGAGCGCATCCGGGTGATCCCCAACGGCATCGACTGGGAAAAATTCCGCGACCTGCCCGACACCGACGCCGCCAAGTCGGCCCTGGGACTGGCGGGGCGCCTGGTGCTGGGGTTCACCGGCTTCGTGCGCGAGTGGCATGGCCTGGAGCGGGTGGTGGACGTGGTGGCGCGTAGCTCCGAGCGTGTCCTTCTGGTGGTGGGCGACGGCCCGGCCCGCCCCGCCATCGAGGCGCGGGCGCGGGAACTGGGGGTGGCGGAGCGGGTACGCTTCACCGGCGTCGTCGCTCGTGACGCCGTGGCCCGCCACGTGGCCGCCTTCGACGTCGCCCTGCAGCCGGACGTAGTGCCCTACGCCTCGCCCCTCAAGCTGTTCGAATACCTGGCCCTGGGGCGCGCCGTGGCCGCCCCCGACACGCGCAACATCCGCGAGGTCCTCCGCCACGGGGACAACGCCTGGCTGTTCGACCCCGAAGATTCGAGTGCCTTCGCCGAGGCGGTGGAGACCCTGTGCGCCGATGCCGACCTGCGGGCCCGCCTGGGCGGGCGCGCCCGCGCCACCATCGACGAGGGCGGCTACACCTGGGCCGCCAACGCCGAACGGGTGGAGACCCTGTTCCGGGAGCTGGGGGTGCCCTCATGACCTCGGTGCGCCGTTCCCTGGCCATCACCTTCCTGGACAGATACGCCGCCCTGGCCATCAATATCGTCTCCACCATCGTCCTTGCGCGCCTGTTGACCCCGGCGGAGATCGGCGTCTATTCCGTGGCCGCAGTATTCGTCCTCTTGGCCTCCATCCTACGGGATTTCGGCATCGCCGATTACTTGGTACAAGTGAAAAGGGTCACCCCCGAGGCCTTGGGGGCGGCTTTCACCCTCATGGTGGCCGTTTCCTGGACGTTGGCCGGGGGCATTTATCTCTTGGCCCCGTGGGCGGCGGCCTATTTCTCCGAGCCGGGCGTGGAGGCAGTGCTCCACATCCTGGCCATCAACTTCCTTCTCACCCCTTTTGGGGCGGTGTTCATGGCCCTGCTCAAGCGAGCCATGCGTTTCGAAATCAGCCTGCGCATCCATTTGGCGCAGAACATCACCCACGCCGTTACCGCCATCGCCCTGGCGTTTCTCGGCTTCGGTTACCTCAGCCTCGCTTGGGCTGCTGTGGCCGGCCTGGTCGCTACGGTGACGGCGAGCTGGTGGTACCGGCCGAGGGACCTGCCCCTGCGCCCCCGTTTTCGTGGCATGCGACAAGTGGCTCGTTTCGGTGGTTGGGCCTCACTGGGCACCATCGCCGGGCAAGGGGCCGAGAGTCTGCCCGAACTGGCCATCGGACGGGCGTACGGCATGGCCCCGGTGGGTTACTTCTCGCGTGCCAACGGCTTGGTACAAATGTTCGATTACAGCATCATGAACGCCGCAGCGCCGGTGGTCATGCCCCATTTCTCCCGCCTGCGCCGGGAAGGGGGAGATCTGGCCGCCCACGCCCTGCACATGACGCGCCTGGTGACCGCCCTCGCCTGGCCTTTCTACGCCCTGCTAGCCCTGTTCGCCGCGCCGGTGATTTCCCTCCTGTTCGGAGATCAATGGGGGGCCGCCGTTCCCCTCACCCAGATCCTGTGCCTGTTCGGAGCCCTCAAGGTCGCCGCACCTTATGGTTCCATGGTCCTCAAGGCCCTCAACCGGCCACAGGATGACGGTTGGATCAATGTGTGCCACTTGTTGGCCCTGATCGGGGTATTGTTCGTCACCCTGCCGCGGGGGTTGGAGGCGGTCGTCTGGGGCGTGGCCCTCGCCATGTCGGTACGCAGCGGCCTCTATTTGCTCCGCCTGCGGGCGATCCTGGGATTCTCCTGGGGCGACTATCTGTGCGCTGTGTCCCCCTCC
>WFVN01000192.1 GCA_015491615.1 Gammaproteobacteria bacterium | reverse complement strand
GCCCTGGCGCACCTGTTCGGCGCTGTACCAGCGCCCTTCGACGGTTTCGGGGTCGTCTCCGCAGGCCGCCAGGACCAGGGCGGAGGAAAAGATCAGCCAGCGTTTGAACATCGTTTTCTCGCTCGACGAAAAAGGACATCCATTCTGTGAGCAAATCGGAATACGCACAAGAGATCCGCACGAAGACCGTGTGTCCCTACTGCGGCGTCGGCTGCGGGGTCATCGCCAGGCGCGGCGCCGACGGCACGGTGGTGCAGGTGGAGGGGGATCCGGAACACCCCGCCAACTACGGCCGCCTGTGTTCCAAGGGCGCCGCCTTGGGGGAGACGGTGGGCCTGGAAGGGCGTCTCCTCCATCCGCAGGTGGACGGCGAACGCTGCGACTGGGACACCGCCCTGGACGCCGCAGCCACCCGCCTCAATGCCATCATCGAGCGGCACGGCCCGGAGGCGGTGGCCTTCTACGTCTCCGGCCAGCTCCTCACCGAGGATTACTACGTGGTCAACAAATTGGTGAAGGGCTTTCTCGGCACCGCCCACATCGACACCAACTCGCGCCTGTGCATGTCCTCGGCGGTGATGGCCCACAAGCGCGCCTTCGGCTCCGACACCGTTCCCGCCTGCTACGAGGACCTGGAACGCGCCAAGCTGGTGGTTCTCGCCGGTTCCAACATGGCCTGGTGCCATCCGGTCCTCTATCAGCGCCTGGCCGACGCCAAGGCCGCCCACCCCGACCTGGCCGTGGTGGTCATCGACCCGCGCCGCACCGCCTCCGTGGACCTGGCCGACCTGCACCTGCCCATCCGCCCCGGTACCGACGCCTGGTTGTGGAACGGCCTCCTCGTGCATCTGGCGGAGACGGGGGAGGGGAGCGAGCTGTTCCAGGTCCATTGCGAGGGCATCGACGAGGCCCTGGCGGCGGCGCGCGCGAGCGCTCCGGACCTGGCCACCGTCGCCGCCACCTGCGGCCTCGACGAAGGCCGCCTGCGCGAGTTCTACCGCCTGTGGGCGCGCACCGAGCGGGTGGTGACCTGCTACTCCCAGGGCCTCAACCAGACCAGTTCCGGCACCGACAAGCTCAACGCCATCCTCAACTGCCACCTCTACAGCGGTCGCATCGGCCGGCCCGGTTCCGGCCCCCTGTCCCTCACCGGCCAGACCAACGCCATGGGTGGCCGCGAAGTGGGCGGCCTGGCCACCATGCTCGCCGCCCACATGGACCTGGACGACCCCGAGGCGCGCGAACGCCTGGCGCGTTTCTGGGGCGTGGAACGGGTCGCCGACCGCCCCGGCCCCAAGGCCGTGGACCTGTTCGAGCAGGTGCGCGACGGGCGCATCAAGGCCGTCTGGATCGCCTGCACCAACCCGGTGGTGAGCCTCCCCGACGCCGATCTGGTGCGCGAGGCCCTGTCGCGCGCCGAGCTGGTGGTGGTGCAGGAGAGCGAGGCGCGCACCGACACCACCGCCTACGCCCACATCCTCCTCCCCGCCCTCACCTGGGGGGAGAAAGAGGGCACGGTGACCAACTCCGAGCGGCGCATCTCCCGCACCCGCGCCTTCCTCCCCGCCCCCGGCGAGGCCAAAGCGGATTGGTGGATCTTCACCCAACTGGCCCGCCGCCTGGGGCACGCCGAGGCCTTCCCCTACGAGCGCCCGTACGACGTGTTCCGCGAGTACGCCGCCCTCACCACCTTCGAGAACGACGGCCGCCGCGACCTGGACCTGGGGCCGCTGGCCGAGCTGGACGAGGCCGGTTATGACGCCCTGACGCCGGTGCAATGGCCCCTGCGCCCCGACGGCAGCGGTCGCGCCCGCCTCTTCGGCGACGGTCGCTTCTACCACGCCGACGGACGCGCGCGCCTCGTGCCCGTCACCCCCCGCGGCCCCGCCAATCCGCCCGAGACGGATTGGCCGGCGGTGCTCAACACCGGACGCATCCGCGACCAGTGGCACACCATGACCCGCACCGGCCGCGCCCCGCGCCTCAACGAACACGACCCGGAACCCTTCGTCGCCGTCCATCCCGAGGACATCCGCCTGTGGGGCCTGGAGGAGGGCGGCCTGGCACGCATCCGCAGCCGCTGGGGCGAGGCCCTGGTGCGCGTGCGCGCCGAACCCGGCCAGGGACGCGGCCAGGTCTTCGCCCCCATGCACTGGAGCGACCGCTTCGCCTCTTGCGCGCGCATCAACCGGGTGGTGAACCCGGACCGCGACCCCGTCTCCGGCCAGCCCGAATTCAAGCACACCCCGGTGCGCCTGGAGGCCGTGCGCCCGGCCTGGGAGGGCTTCCTCCTCAGCCGTCGCCTCCTCGACCTGCCCGGCCTCACCTACTGGGCGCGGGTGCGCGGCGAAGGCCACTACCGCTACGAACTGGCCGGCGAACAGACCCCCGACGACTGGGCCGCCTGGGCGCGCGCCCTGCTGTGCGCCAAGGACGGACGCGCCGAGTGGGTGGAATACCTGGACCGCACGGCGCGCCGCTACCGGGGCGTGCGCCTGGTGGACGGCGCCCTCGAGAGCGCCCTGTTCATCGGCCCGCGCGAGGCCCTGCCGGCGCGCGGCTGGCTCGCCTCCCTGTTCGCCGAAGAGACCCTGGACCCGGCCACCCGCCGCTATCTCCTCTCCGGCAAGCCGCCCCCGGGCACCGAGGACACCGGCCCCACCGTGTGCGCCTGCATGAACGTCGGCCGCAACACCCTCATCCGCGCCATCGAACAGGGGGCGCACAGCGAGGCGGCCCTCTCCGAGGCCACCGGCGCCGGTACCGGCTGCGGCGCCTGCCGCCCCGAACTGCATGCCCTGCTGGCGGAAATGGGCGTGGCGGAGTAACCTTCCCGCCCCATGGACTACCTGCCCATGTTCGCCGACCTGAAGGGCCGGCCCTGCCTGTTGGTGGGCGGCGGCGAGGTGGCGGCGCGCAAGGCCGCCCTGCTGGAACGGGCCGGGGCGCGCCTCACCGTGGTCGCCCCCGATCTCTGTTCGGCCCTGGAGGAACGGGTCGCGAAGGGCGCCGTCGGGCACCGGGCGCGGCCCTTCCGGGAGGACGACGTGGAAGGCGTGGTCCTGGTGGTGGCCGCCACCGACGACGCGGCGGTGAACGCCGAAGTCTCCCGTGCCGCCCGCGCCCGCGGCGTGTGGGTGAACGTGGTGGACGACCCCGCCGCCAGCACCTTCGTCATGCCCGCCATCGTTGACCGCTCGCCCATCCTCGTGGCCGTCTCCAGCGGCGGCCGCGCCCCCGTTCTTGCCCGCCTCCTGCGCGCCCGCCTGGAAGCCTGGATCCCCGCCGGTTACGGCCGCCTCGCCCGCCTCGCCGGCCGTTTCCGCCGTGCCGTGCAGGAACGCCTGCCCACCCTCGCCCAGCGGCGCCGCTTCTGGGAAGACGTCTTCGAAGGCCCCATCGCCGAACAGGTCCTCGCCGGCGACGAGGCGGGCGCCGAACGGGCCATGACCGCCCTCCTGGAGAACGCCGCCGAGGCACCGCCGGTCCAGGGTGAGGTGTACCTGGTGGGCGCCGGCCCCGGCGACCCGGACCTGCTCACCTTCCGCGCCCTGCGCCTCATGCAGAAGGCCGACGTGGTCCTCTACGACCGCCTCGTGGCCCCGCCCATCCTCGACCGCGTGCGCCGAGATGCCGAACGCATCTACGTGGGCAAGCGCCGTGCCCACCACACCCTGCGCCAGGAAGAGATCAACGACCTCCTCATCCGCCTCGCCCGCGAGGGCAAGCGCGTCCTGCGCCTCAAGGGCGGCGACCCCTTCCTGTTCGGCCGCGGCGGCGAAGAGATCGAACGCCTCATGGCCGCCGGCATCCCCTTCCAGGTGGTGCCCGGCATCACCGCCGCCAGCGGCTGCGCCGCCTACGCCGGCATCCCCCTCACCCACCGCGACCATGCCCAGTCCGTGTCCTTCGTCACCGGCCACACCCAGGACGGCGCCGTGGACCTGGACTGGCCGGCCCTCGCCCGTCCCCAGCAGACCGTCGTCTTCTACATGGGCCTCACCAACGCCGACACCATCGCCCGCCAACTCATCGCCCACGGTCGCGCCCCCGAAACCCCCGTCGCCGTCGTCTCTCAGGGCACCACCCCCCGCCAGAGCGTCCACACCACCACCCTCGCCGATCTCTCCGACCTGGTTCGGCGCCGAGGCATCCGCGCCCCCACCCTCATCATCGTCGGTGAAGTGGTGCGCCTGCGGGAACGCCTGGATTGGCAACGCAACCGCCAGCGCCCCGCCCAAAGGGATGCCGCCGAGTCACCTTGACGAGATCGGACGCGGGCGGGCCCGCCTCGCCGGTGCCGCGACGATCGAAGTGAGCGAGGGGCGACCCGCCGGGCCTCCCGGACCGATTTCCGCACGCGGGGCCCACCTGTCGCCGGCAGCGCCGATGTCTCCGGTTAATCGCGACTCAAGAATCGATTAGGATTATCCGATTCCCCGGCCAGAGAAGGTTCGGATCGAACGCCATGCGTATCCTGTTGATCGAAGACGAAGACGAACTGCGTGAACAGATCGCCGAGGCATTGCGGGAGCGGGACGAGGTGGTGGAAGTTGCCGCCTCCGGCGAGGAGGGTTTCTATCTGGGGAGCGAATATCCCTTCGACGTGGCGGTGGTGGATCTGGGCCTGCCTGATCTGGAAGGTCAGGAGGTGATCCGCCGCTGGCGCGAGCAAGGTCGCGACTTTCCCATCCTCATCCTCACCGCCCGCGCCCGTTGGCAGGACAAAGTAGCCGGCCTGGAGGCGGGCGCCGACGATTACCTGGTGAAGCCCTTTCACATGGAGGAGTTGCATGCGCGCTTGCGCGCCCTGGTACGTCGTGCCGCCGGCTGGAGCCAGCCGGTGTGGCGCTTTGGCCCCCTGGTCATGGACACCGCCGCGCAGACGGTGCACGTGGACGGGCGCCCGGTGGAACTCACCGCCTTCGAGTACAAGCTCCTCCATCACCTGGCGCGCAATGCCGGGCAGGTGGTCTCCAAGCTGGAGCTCACCGAACACCTCTACGCCCAGGACTACGATCGCGACAGCAACGTCATCGAGGTCCTCATCGGCCGCCTGCGGCGCAAACTGGACCCGGAAGGCAACTTGAAACCCATCGAGACCCTGCGCGGGCGCGGCTATCGCTTCGCCCTTCCCCGTGACGAGGGCTGATGCGCCGCCTCTCCCTCACCGCCCGTCTCATCCTCGGTGCCGGAATCGTTCTCACCCTGGTTCTCTCCCTCACCGCTTACGTCCTGGACGCGGTGTTCCGGGACAGCGTCGAAGAGGCCATCCTCGACCGCCTGCGCTCGCACGTGTGGACCCTCATCGCCGTGGCGGAAATCGGCGAAGACGGCAGCATCCGCATGCCCAAGGGGCTGCCCGAGGCACCCTTCTACCAAGCCGAGTTCGGTCTCTACGCGCAGATCGAGTCCAACGACGGGCGCTATCGCTGGATTTCTCCCTCCTTGGAGCCTGACCCCATTCCCGGTACTCCGCGCCTGGCCGCCACCAAGGAAGTGTTCCAGCGGCACCGGCTGGCCGACGGTCAGGCGGTCTATCTCTACAGTTTCGGCGTCAGTTGGGGCCTGGCCAGCCTGCACCACGATCTCTACACCGTCTCGGTGGCCGAGGACCTCAACTATTATCAGGACCAGGTGGGTCGCTTCCGCCGCTATCTCCTCGCCTGGATGCTGGCGGTGGCGGGCATTCTCCTCACCGTGCAGGGGTTCATCCTGCGCTGGAGCCTGCGTCCTTTGCGACGCGCGGCCAAAGAGCTCGAAGCGGTGCAGGAGGGGCGACAGACCCGTCTGCAGGGGCCCTACCCGCGTGAGCTGGAGCCCCTCACCGACAACCTCAACGGCCTCATCCGCTTCACTCGCGACAACCTGCGCCGCTACCGCAACGCCCTCGCCGACCTGGCCCACAGCCTCAACACGCCGCTGGCGGTGTTGCGGGCGGCGGTGGAAGGCAAGGCCGCGGACAAGGAACTGCGCCCCCTGGTGGCCGAACAGGTGGAACGCATGAGCCAGATCGTCGGCTACCAGCTCAACCGCGCCGCCACTGCCGGGCGCGCGCCCCTCAACAAACCGGTGCCGGTGTGCTCCCTGGCCGAGCGCCTGGGGCGCACCCTCGCCAAGGTACACCAGGACAAAGGGGTGGAGTGGCGGGTGCATTGTCCGCCCGGTTTCACCTTCGCCGCCGACGAGG
The DNA here is from genome assembly GCA_015491615.1 of Gammaproteobacteria bacterium. Lineage (GTDB taxonomy): Bacteria > Pseudomonadota > Gammaproteobacteria > S012-40 > S012-40 > S140-43. The sequence continues at coordinate 1,234 of WFVN01000192.1, read as the reverse complement.
GGGACCTAATGGAACTGCTCGGCAACCTCATGGAAAACGCCTTCAAATGGTGCCGCGAGCAAGTGCGGGTGACTTTGGAGCCCCTCGGTGCCGGAAGCGCTCTGCTCGTTCGCGTGGAGGACGACGGTCCCGGTATCCCCCGCCAGGCGCGCGAACGCATCACCCGCCGCGGTCAGCGGGCCGACCAGGGCACGCCCGGCTTCGGCATCGGCCTGGCGGTGGTGGCGGAGATGGTGGTGGCCTACGGCGGCACCCTCGATTTCGGCGACAGCGACCTGGGCGGCGCCCGCGTGCAGGTGGTCCTCCCGCGCCCCGGCGCCGCCTGAACTAAAGCTCCCCGGTACCCTGCCGATGATGACGGGGAGCCAATCATCACAATCGAGGTCCCCGTTCCATGGGCATGGAAAACTTCATCAAATCGGTGGACGAGCGCACCCGCCTGGCGGGTGCCAACCGGCTGGAGATCCTCCTGTTCAGCCTCGGCACGGACAAGGTCACCGGGCGCAAGGAGACCTTCGCCATCAACGTCTTCAAGGTGCGCGAGGTGATGCACGTGCCGGAGATCACCCACGCGCCGGACATGCCCCCGGCGGTGGAGGGGGTGGTGAGCCTGCGCGGCAACATGGTGCCGGTGGTCAACCTGGCCCGTTTCTGCGGCATCCAGACGGACGAGCCCCAGGACATCCTCATCGTCACCGAGTTCAACCGCCACGTGCAGGGCCTGCTGGTCAACTCGGTGGAACACATCCTGCGCATGCAGTGGAGCGACATCCGCGTGCCGCCCCCCATGTTGGCCCATCGCATGGGCGGCCTCATCACCGCCGTCACCGAGCTTTCCGACGAGCGCATCGTCATGATCCTGGACGTGGAAAAGGTCCTGGCGGAGACCGCCGGCCTGGGCCAGGACGAGGAACTTTTCCGCGACATCGACAAGGTCGGCCAGGGGCCCACCATCCTCTTCGCCGACGACTCCATGGTGGCGCGCCAGCAGATCCAGTCCACCTTGGAGCGCCTGGAGGTCAATTTCATCCCCACCAAGAACGGCAAGGAGGCGTGGGAGAAGCTGCAGGAGCTCTACCACGCCGCCGAGGCGGAGGGGGTGCCCATCACCGACAAGGTCACCGCCGTCCTCACCGACGGGGAGATGCCGGAGATGGACGGCTACGTCCTCACCAAGCGCATCAAGGAGGATCCGCGCTTCCGCAACATCCACGTCATCATGCACTCTTCGCTG
>WFVN01000191.1 GCA_015491615.1 Gammaproteobacteria bacterium | reverse complement strand
GACGACAACACCCCCACGGCGCCCCTCTCCACGCCGCCGGCGCCGTGTCTTCGTCCACGGGTTCGGACGCCGGCGGCGTGGAGAGGGGCGCCGTGGGGGTGTTGTCGTCGGCGGCGCAGCGCAGGGTGACGATGCGGCGGTTGTCGTTTTCGTCGGCCTCCGGGAGGCGGTCCTCGGGGTCGATGACGAGGGTCACCCGCCGTTCGCCGTCCACGGTCAGTTCGCTGGTGTGGACGATGCGCCCGCCGGGGGTGCGCAGCGCGCCTCGCGGGTCGATTTCGGCGAGGGCGAGGCGGCGCCGGTCCCGGCCCACCGCGAGCCATACGGAGAGTCGCCGGTGGGCGGTGGCCGGCAAGGGGCCGGGGCCTTCGTTCTCCAGGGTGAAGCGTACTCGGCAGCGCGCGTCCAGGTCCAGCGCCGGGGTGTGGAGGTCGGGCAGGGGCTGCGTCGGGCGCGCGGGGATGGCCAGTTCCTGTGCCGCGGGCGGGGCGGCGGTGAGCAGGAGGGCCAGGCCGAGGGGGAGTCGGTCACTCGGTCGCCACATGACGGACGATCTCCTGTCGTTGGTGCAGGGTGTCGAGGACGCGGGCGATGGCGTCCTCGTCCCCGGGGTCGAGGTCGGGGAGTTCGATGCGGTAGAGACCCACGGCGCTGGGGCCGTCGATGAGGCGGGCGTTCAGGGAACGCAGCAGGGCGCGGATTTCCCCTTCGCGGGCGTCGGCGTCGAATTGGATCTGCAACACCACCGCCGGCGGGGGCGTATCACCCGCCAGGCGCATGCCGATGTCGTCGTCGCGCTGCCAGAGGTTGAACAGCAACACGCCCTGGACGACGATCACCACCGCAGCGGCGGCCAGGGAGGGCTGCCACCAGGGTGTGCGGCGGCGGGCGGTGGGCTCGGCGTCGATCTCGCGCATCAGGCGCTTGAGCCCCAGTTCGGGGTCCGTGGTGGTGTCGGTGGTGCGCTTGACCCCCTGGCGCAGGCCGGTGAGGAAGCGGACGTCTTCGCGACAGCGCCGGCAGTGTGCCAGGTGCGCTTCCACCTGTGCCCGTTCTTCGTCCGTGAGGGTGCCGTTGACGTACCAGGGGAGCAGCGCTTCGATGGTCTCGTGGTCACGGGGTTCATTCATGGTTCGGCTGCCTCGGGTGGTGTTCTGTGATTGGGTCGTTGCCAGGGGAGGTACGGTTCATGCCGCCGCGCCCGCCCGTTCCAGGCAGCGTCTCAAGGCCCGTTTGGCGTGCATCATGCGGGTCTTCACCGTACCCACGGGGCAGGCCAGGATCTCGGCGATCTCGGGGTAGGCCAGGTCTTCGAAGAAGGTGAGGTGGACCACCGCCCGGTGGGTCTCCGAGAGCTTGCCGAGACAGAAACGCAGCAGCTCGCCGTCGTCCAGGGCCGCCAGGGCCGCGGCCACGTCGGCTTCGTCGCTGGGTTCCGGGGCGTCGTCCAGGTCGGTGAGGTGGGCGTCGCGACCGCGCCGGCGTAGGGCGTCCATGGCCTTGTGGTGGGCGATGCCCAGGATCCAGGTCATGGCCTTGGAGCGCCCCTGGAACTGGGCCGCTTGTCGCCACAGGGCCAGCATCACGTCGTTGAGCACTTCCGCCGCCAGCGCCGGTTCGCCCACGCGCTGGAGGATGAAGGCGTGGATGCGACCGTGGTGGTCCCGGTAGAGGCGTTCCAGCGCTCGGCGGTCGCCGCGGGCGATGCGCGCCAGCAGCGCTTCGATGGGCCCCCCGTTCATGGCGCGCCGACCCGCAGTTCGCGCGGCGCGCTGGCCGCGAGGATGTCGCCCTGGGCGCCGATGGCGAGCAGGCGCCAATAGTAACGTCCGGGCGGCAGGTGGCGGCGGGTGTGGGCCGGCAGGGTGGCGTGCTGGCGTTCCGCCGTCGTCACCAGGCCGGTGAGGGGCGGGCCGGTCACCGATTCGGTGGCACGGATCTCCACTTGGTAGGCGCGTGCCCCGGCCACCGGCGTCCACTGGAAACGGGTTTCCGGGGTGAGGGGGGCGCCGACCGCCGGCGATTGCACCTTCAGTACGGTCGGCGTTTCTTCGGTGGGGGCCACCACGTAACGCAGGACCGGCGGTGCGAAGCCCGTTTCGGGGGCGTCGATGCGCAGCCGCAGCAGGTAGGTGCCCCGGTCGCGGGTGGGTAGCGCCGGCCCTTCGAGGGTGGCCTCGCCGCCGCCGGTGAGGTAGCGGCGCACGCTCTGCAGCGGTCGGAAGACCGGTTCGCCGCGGGTGGTGGCCGGTTCCGCCACTTCCCAGGTGGCGCGGAGTTGGCCGCTACCGGTGAAGTTCACCACCGCGCGCGGGCGCAGCGCCTCCCCCGGCGCCACCAACCGGTGGAGCCAGCCCCCTTCGAAGCTCAGGGCCAGGCGCGAGAGGCCGAAGGCGGCCGCGGCGGCGCTGGTGAGGCGCAATTCGGCGGCGGCGCTCCGGGGGCCGTAGCCGTCGTCGAAGGCGCGCTGGTAGTGGATGCGCGTCAGGCCGGCGCTGTGGGCCTGGTAGAGGAGGGCGGTGGGCACGCGCACGGTCTCGCGGAAGTCGAAGACGTCGCTGGGTGAGACGGGGCGCGTCTGGCGCAGGCGTCGTTCCACCCGGCCCAGCAGGCGGCCGGCGTCGTCGCGGAACTCGCCCCGTTCGGAGACGACCTCGTCCCCGGCCGGGAGGCGGCCGCTAGCGTCGGCGTTGCGTTCCACCGTCCAGCGTAGCTGCAGGGTGGTGGTCTGGCCCACCGGGACGGCGGCGCTGCCCGGCGCCACGGTGACGGCGGTGACGACCGCCTGCGCGGTGGGGGTGGCGAGGAGAAAAAGCAGGGCCATCGAGGGCATCGGGTTCATGGGCGTGTCTCCTAGGACCAGGTGAGATCGAGGCGCAGGAAGATCTGCTGCGCGCGCTGCTCGGTTTCGGCGCGGTAGCGGTTGTCGCTGCCTTCCAGGGTGACGGTGACGCTTTGCCGCGGCCACCACTGGAGCTGGATCTGGGTGGCGGTGGCGCGGCTTTGCGTCCAGGGGCCGTTCTGGCGTTCCCGGCTGTGGCCGAGTTGGAGGGCGAGGCGAGGGGAGAGGCGTTGTGAGAGGGCGAGGTCGGTCACTTCGCTGGTGGTCGTCTCGCCGCCGCCGTCGTAGCGCTCCCGTTGCCAGGTGAGATCGAGGGTGACACTCTCCCAGGGTTGGAGCCCCAGGCTCAGTTCGTTGGCGCGGCTCGTGCTTTCGCTTCCTTGGGCGAGGTCCTCGTCCCAGGCCAGGGTGTGGGTGAGGGACCAGCGGCCCAGCGGGTAATCGAACCCGGCAGAGAGGGTGGTCGTCCGTGTCCGGCGAGTCGCGCCCACCGCCAGGCCGCCGCCCTCCCGCTCCACCGCCTGTCCGCTCCGTTGCGTATCGAGCCCCAGGCGCGGCTGGCCGAGCCAGCCCGGCGGTTGCCATTGGACGGGCGACCAGGCGAGGGCCGCGCCCCAGCGGTCGATGGCGATGCGCGGCAGGGCGGGCAGGGCGTCCACGTTGTCGCGTTCCCGCCCGCCGTCGAGGCGCAGGTCGAAGCCGTCCCAGGTGGCGGTGAAGAAGGCGCGCCACCCCGCCCGGTCGGCCCCGGCGCTGGGGTTGGCCAGGCTGCGGAAGAAACTGCCGAGACGGCGCCACTCCACGCCGGTCTCCCAGTTCACCTGGGTCTGTCCCAGGTTCAGGGGGCGGGCCGGGGTGTAGCCGGCCCACAGGGCGTGGGCGCGGGATCGCTCGGCGGTGAGCGGCCCTGCGCCGTCGTAGTCGTAGCGGCTGCCGGCCCATTCGCCGCGCAGGCGCAGGCGGCGTTGCCACAAGAAGGTATCCACGGCGAGGGCGTAGGCGTCGCCGCGGGCGGCGAGGTCCGGGTCCCCTCCCACCCCGTCGCCCACCGCCCCTGGATCGCGGCCTTGCAACCAGGTGGCGCTGACGAGGAGGTCTTCGCGACGACCGGCGAGGGGACGGGTGGTCAGGGTCAGGCCGGTGAGGCGGTCGTCGTCGGTGGGGGTGAGGCCGGCGGCGAGGCCCACCACCTCCTGGCTGCGCAGGGCGAAGGCGGTGACCCGGGTGCCCCGGCGCGGACGTTCGAAGCCGAGGCTGACGCCGCGGCGCAGGAAGCCATCTTCGGCAATCAGGCCGGGGACCAGCGGTGTCTGTTGGCCAGCAGCGAGGCGCCAGGGGCCGCGCGTCGCGCTGGCGGCGAAGGCGCTGGCGTCCAGCGGCGACATGGTCTGGGAGCGCAGCTCGTCGCGTGGCTGGTAGATCAGATCCGACTCGCCCTGCAGGCGCCATCGGCCGCTCTCCACGGCGCCGTTGGCCCTTCCCGTGCCTTCGAGGGTGGTCCGGGGCGCGGCGGGGACCTGGCCCAGGGCGCGATTGAGGGCAAGGCCCGCTTGCCATTCCCCGTCGCGTTCGCGCCACAGGCGGGAGCGGCGCACTTCGAAGCGCCAGGCGCCGCGTTCGATGATTTCCCCGTCCTCGGTGTACTCCACCAGGCGCAGATGGTGCCAGCCGGGCGCGAGGGGTTGGGCCGGTCGCAACACCAGTACGTTTCCTTCCACCGTCAGCAGCGCCGTCACGTCCATGTCGTCCAGCTCCACCGCCCGGCGCTCCGGTCCGGCCCCGGCCAAGGCGCCGGCCTCGATGCGCAGAGGGGCGTCCGGGGTCCAGAAGCCCTCTGCCGTGGGAAGCAGGGCTGGTTCGCCCCACACGGGGCGGTGGAACAAGAACAGTAAGAGGATCATCCGCCATCGCTGGCGGTCCTGACCCGATCTGTGCGGGGAAGGCATGCTCCGGGCTCTCCTGGTCTTAGTTCGCTCATTCATGTTCGGCCGTACGACCGCGTCCGACTCATGGGTCGGGCGGATGGGCCGTCGGAGTTCAAAAAATTTTTTTGAACCGTTCTCCACGGGGCGTTCGACCCAGTACCGAACCGGCCGGAAGGCGCCGGGAGAAGCCCGAAGACGACAGGAGAAGGAGAACGCCATGAAATATACAACAGTTCTGACGACCGTTGTTCTGTCCACTGTTCTTGCCAGCACGCAGGCATTTGCCACGTCGGAGACCAAGACCATCGTCATCCCCAAGGCGGCGATGGCGGCGGCCTTCAACGCCGCTCTGCAGGGAACGCAGGTCCGTCTCGACAACTACGGGAGCAAACATCCGAAAAAGAAGAAATCCAAGAACAAATACGAGGTAAGCTGGCTTTCCCAGGAGAGTTACGTGCGCCTGCCGGGAGGGCAGACCTACTATTTCGACATCCCCGAGCGGAGCACCAAGGTCGGGTCTTTGGCCCGCTACCTGCGCCACTACGTGAGCGACATGAACAGCCAGTCCATCCAGGTGGGGGCGCACGGATCGGGGCTGGATTTCACACTCCACTTCGAGAGCCAGGGCCGGGAGATCAAGGGAAAGTGCATCAAGAGAATCGGGGAGAACTGGAGTCCGTGTAAAAACAAGCTGGACCGAGACATGCAGCTCGACAACGCCTGGGTCAAGGTGCACCTGGTCCCTGTCGCCTACAAAGGGGGCATTTCGTTCAAACCCGTGAGCAGCCAGCACGTCGATTTCAAGGGGGATCTGAAGATCCTGTCGAAATGGTGCTCCATCGCCAACGATTTGTGCAAGAGCATCGGCAATGCGATCTACAAGAAGCTCCGCGGCACCGTTCGCCAGCAGCTCGCCCAGCGACTGAGCAGCAACGCCCTGCGTACGGCGGTGGCCGAGCAGGTGAAATCGAAGCTCAACAAGATCGCGCCGAATTGGAAAGTCACCAAGGTCAAGAGCCAGGGCAACAATTTCCTCGTGACGGTCACCTATCCCGTGCCCATCAACGGGAACACCGTTTCCATCAAGAGCTTCAAGGTCAAAAAGGCCAAGCAGGCCATGCAGTGCCCCGGTAAGGTGGAGTTCAGCGCCACCATCCACGCCAAGCACCGCCACGGCCTCTCCGGTAAGGCGTGGTTGGAATATCTCGCCCCCGTCAAGGGCGCCGGCAAGAAGCTGAATTGGAGCATGAACGGCAAGGGCTCCGGGTCGGCCACTTCCACGATCACGCAGACATGGCAAAACAAGAACTCGGGCTACGTGACCGGCAAGACCCGCCTGGTGGTCCAGTGGAAGGGTACCGACGGCAAGACCTATGTGCGCAAGTCCAAGCCAGTGGTCTTCCAGCGCCGGTGCCTGCCCACCGCTTCCGGCACTCTCTCCACCAGCGGGGTGGGCAGCCAGCCCATGCGTAGCATGCAGTTTTCTCCGTTGGCCATCGACCCACCGTCTCGCGCGGGGCAGTGAGCCCTCCGCTCTCTCGGGCGCGGCCCCGTCACGGGGCCGCGCCGTTTCGTCAGCCCAGGGAAATTTCCCGAACGGTTCGGTCACGGCATCGGGTCAAGCGAGGTCGATTGAACGCGAGCGGCGCTCGCCGAGGTCTCTCGACGGAGTCGAAACGAACAGCTTAATCCAGCCTGATGGTGCGGGGCCACGGGTTGCCTGAGCACGACAAGCAAAATCATTGAACCGTTCGAGCGTCGCCTGCGACCCAGAGGCGAAGGGACCGGACGGGCCGGTTCTCCAGGCGACATCAAAGGAGCATGTCATGAGCAAGATGTCTGTAAAATCGAAGCTTGTTCAATCGAACCCCCTTCGTGGACTGGGCGTCTTGGCGATCGGAGCGACCCTGGCCGTCACGGCCTCGACGGTCGCTGCGGACACGAGATCGTCGCAGCCGACCACGAGAAATTTGGAAAAGATGGAAAGGGCCAGCATCAGGCCTTTGGCTTTCCAGAAAGGGAGCGTCGAGCAACGCACTCCCCGGCGCATGTCGGCCCAAGCGACATCGTACGCAGCCTCTTCCGGCATCATCGTCAAGGCCCCCAAAGGGGGAGAATATCTGCCGAAGTTGGCTCAGCTCGGAGGCACTAAAGCCAAAGTCCCCATGAAACACGGCAGTTACGTCGTCAACGGCAACGAAATCGGACGCCATGTGTTGGCCACCCAGCACGGCAATTTGAATGTGCCCGTTCGCGTTTCCATGAGCTGCCCGCAGGGTACGTCCGTTTCTTGGCTTGCCTACCGGGTCCCTGGGCATCACAAGCAGGTTGCCATCATTCAAGGCGCCACGAAGGCGAAGTCTTATGCCAAGAAAATCAATATCCAGCCATTCACCGCCAAAGAATTCGGAAAGGCGTGCTACCAGGCCCTGGGCGGTGATTGGATCAGTGGGAATGGCGGTCACAACAATTCACAGAAGGTGGTGAGCAAGACCTTGATGAAGAAAATCGAAGTGTTCGGCGCATGTACCGGGTGGGCGAACAAAGTAAAGCGCACCTATCCGGTGACGGTGACCGCTTCTTGCGAAGACAAGGACTGGTTTCCGCCGGTGCCTTGAGCACGCGACTGCGCTCCTGCTGTCGGTATCGGTGGCGATCAGGGCCGTCGGTGCCGGCGGTGGCTGCGCCGTGGCGCGGTTTCGTAGCGACTTTGCCCGGTGGGGTGTTTCTCGGGTGGGCATGCGGTCGTTACAATCCCGGCGGGTCCATACTTGGGAGTATCCATGAGCGAGACGTCATCCCCCATCGCCTTCGTCACCGGTACCAGCTCCGGCCTGGGGCGGGGGTTCGTCACTGCCCTGATCGAGGACGGTTGGCGGGTGTACGGGTGCAGTCGGCGCGATACCGATCTGCCCGGTCTCCGGCACGTCCGCTGTGACCTCACCGACTACGGACGCCTGCTCCCGGTCTTGACGAATCTGCTGGACGAGGCCCCCGGCCTGGATCTGGTGATCCTCAACGCCGGGGTGCTGGGGCGCATCGGTTTCCTCGCCGAGATGTCCATGGATGAGGCCAAAGCGGTGATGGAGGTGAACTTGTGGGCCAACAAGGCGGTGATGGATTGGCTGTCCCGTTGGGGCCGCCCCGTACGTCAGGTGATCATGATCTCCTCCGGCGCCTCCCGTCTGGGCAACAAGGGCTGGGGTGCCTATTCCCTCTCCAAGGCCGCCCTCAACATGCTCGCCCGCCTCTATGCGCACGAATTCCCCCGCACCCACGTCAGCGCCGTGGCTCCCGGCATCGTCGACACGCCCATGATGGACTACCTGTGCGAGGAGGCCGACGCCGAGGCCTTCCCCGCCCTGCAACGACTGCGCGCGGCGCGCGGCACCGAGGCCATGCCCGACCCCGACACCGCCGCCCGGCGGGTGTTGGCCCTGCGCGAGCGCATCCGCACCGATTACCCCAGCGGTGCCTTCGTGGATATCCGCGAGATCCTCGACCCCGAGGGCTATGCCCGCCTCTACGACGAGCGGCGCTGAGGGGTCCGGTTTTCGGCCTTTGCGCGGGCCAGCCGGGGCGGTTTATCCCGCCAGGGCCTCCAGGGCCGCTTCCACCCAATGGCGCACGGGCGGGCCGTGGGGCCGTTGCAGGTGCAGCAGGCAGCCCACGTTGGCGGTGACGATGGCCTCGGGTTCGAGGGCCTCGAGGGCCGCACGCTTGGCCTCGCCCAGGCGCTGCGAGAGGTGCGGCTGGAGGAGGGTGTAGGCGCCGGCGGCGCCGCAGCACAGGTGCGCATCGGCGGGGAGGAGGACGCGGTAGCCCAGGCGCTGCAACAGGCGCGGGATGGTGTCCGCGTCCCGGAGGCCGTGCTGCAGGGTGCAGGGCGGGTGCCAGGCGAGGGTGGCGCGGGGGCTGTCCGGGGGCTGGGGCAGGTCCTGGTCGGCGAGGAACCGGCCCAGTTCCAGGCAACGGGGGACGACGGCCTCGGCGAGATCGCGCCAGGTGGGGTCGTCGGCGAAGAGTTCCGGGTACTCGCGGATCTGCAGCACGCAGGCGGAGGAGAGGCCGACGATGGCCTCGGCCCCGCTCTCCAGGGCCGCCCGCCAGCGGGTCAGATTGGCGCGCGCGCGGGCCTGGGCGCGGGCGGTGGCGTCCAGGTGGTGTTCCAGGGCGCCGCAGCAGGTCTCGCCGGGGAGGGCCTCGGCGGCGATCCCCAGGCGGTCCAGGAGGCGCACGGCGGCGCCGCCGCGCCCGCGCCCTGTTCGCCGCCGGGCGCGGCGGCGCTCGGGGAGGGTGTGGACGAGGGCCCGGCGCAACAGG
>WFVN01000190.1 GCA_015491615.1 Gammaproteobacteria bacterium | reverse complement strand
TTTCATGACCGTCGTCCGTACCCGTTTTGCCCCCAGCCCCACCGGCTACTTGCACATCGGTGGAGCCCGCACCGCCCTGTTCTCCTGGCTCCACGCCCGCAAACACGGGGGGCGCTTCATCCTCCGTATCGAAGACACCGACCGCGAGCGTTCCACTCCGGAATCGGTGAACGCCATCCTCGAAGGGATGACTTGGCTGGGCCTGGAGTACGACGAGGGTCCCTTTTTCCAGACGCAGCGCTTCGACCGCTACCGGGAGGTGATCGACCGCCTCCTGGCAGAGGGCAAGGCCTACAAGTGCTACTGCACCAAGGAGCGCCTGGAGAAGCTGCGCGAGGCGCAGATGGCGCGCAAGGAGAAGCCCCGTTACGACCGCCACTGTCGCGTCGGGGTGGAACCCCCCGCGCCGGACGCGCCCTACGTGATCCGCTTCAAGAACCCCACTGAGGGCGAGGTGGTGGTGGAGGACTTGGTGCGCGGCCGGGTGGTGTTCCGTAACGAGGAGCTGGACGACCTCATCGTCGCCCGTTCCGACGGCACCCCCACCTACAACCTCACGGTGGTGGTGGACGACCTGGATATGGGCATCAACTGCGTCATCCGCGGCGACGACCACCTCAACAATACCCCCCGGCAGATCAACATCATCCGCGCCCTGGGGGCCGAGCCCCCCTGTTACGCCCATGTGCCCATGATCCTGGGGGCGGACGGCAAGCGCCTTTCCAAGCGTCATGGGGCGGTGTCGGTGATGCAGTACCGGGAGGAGGGCTACCTGCCCGAAGCCCTCCTCAACTATCTGGTACGCCTGGGCTGGTCGCACGGCGACCAGGAGATTTTCTCCATCGACGAGATGATCGAGCTGTTCGACATCCGCGACGTGAACAAAGCCGCCTCCACCTTCAATCCGGACAAGCTCCTGTGGCTCAACCAGCATTGGATCAAGTCCTCGCCGCCGGAGCACGTCGCCCACCACCTCAGCTATCACCTGGGCAAGCGCGGCATCGACCCCACCGAGGGGCCGGACTTGGTGGCGGTGGTGCGGGCGCAGCAGGAGCGCGCCAAGACCCTGGTGGAGATGGCCGACAACAGCGTCTTCTTCTACAGGGACTTCGACGACTACGAGCCCAAGGCGGCCAAGCACCTCAAACCCGCCGTGCTCCCTGCCCTGGCGGCCCTCGCCGAGGAACTGGAACGGCTCGATCCGTGGACGCCGGAGGTCATCCACCAAGCGGTGCTGGACACCACCGAGCGCTTCGGCCTCAAACTGGGCAAGGTGGCCCAGCCACTGCGGGTGGCGGTGAGCGGTCGCAGCGTCTCGCCGCCCATCGACGTGACCCTTGCCCTGCTGGGCAGAGAGACCACGCTCGCGCGTCTGCGGCGGGCCTTGGCGTACATCCGAGCCATGGGGGGCGCAGGAGGGGCCAGGGTTGACGGCGGTGGATCGGCTGCCTAAAATGCGCAGCCTCTTGCGACGGACCCAATATTCAAGGGTGGCGCTGCAAGGGAACGATTCGGGGCTATAGCTCAGCTGGGAGAGCGCCTGCATGGCATGCAGGAGGTCGGCGGTTCGATCCCGCCTAGCTCCACCAGATTCCCAAGGCCAATTTTCGTCCCCTTCGTCTAGAGGCCTAGGACACCGCCCTTTCACGGCGGCGACAGGGGTTCGACTCCCCTAGGGGACGCCATCCCTGGCGTAGCGATGACCCCCGCTCAGCGGGGGTTTTTCGTGTCGCTTTCCATGGGTGTCTTTCCTTCCCGTTCCCGCGTCTCCCGTCGCTGACGCAATGTCTCACGGATGGGCGCGGCACGTCCCACTTCCCGGCCTATGTAGTAAGAGACGGCGGCGATGGCCAAGGTGACGGCGATGCGGGCGACGAGCATGTTGACCTCCTTCGCGGATGCTTCTCCTTGGACGACATGCCTACGGGCGAGTTCGTCGGCGGCGTTCTAGACTGGGGGCATGGCCTTCGAGGAGTTGCAGCGGGAACACGGCAAACGCCTGGAGATCCGCGAGTTCCAGGGCCTCGCGTACGCCCGCCTGCGTGACGACCACCATCACCTGCCCCGGGGCACGGTGTTCTTCCCCTCCGGGCGTAGGGTGATGGGCTATCCGCACATCGGCCGCATACTCGCCCTCGCCTCCGGCCTGGAGGCCCAGTTTCGAGCGCCGGTGTGGGCGGAAGAGAAACTCAACGGTTACAACGTGCGGGTGGTGCAGGAGGCGGGGCGTTTCCTGGCCCTGACCCGCGGTGGTTTCGTCTGTCCTTTCACCACCCACCGCCTACCTGACTTGCTCGACCTGGACGCCCTGCGCGCGCTACCGGAAGTGGTAGTGTGCGCGGAGGTGGTGGGGCCGGAAAATCCGTACGTTCTCGGCCATCCGCCCCACGTGTCTCACGACGTGCGTGCCTTCGTGTTCGATTTCATGCGCGTGGGCGAGGCCGGGTTCCTGCCGTACCGGGAGAAGCTGTGCCTGCTGGAGGCCTTGGGACTGCCGTCGGTGCCCCGCTACGGACGCTTCGATCTGCACCAGGTGATCGATCTGGATGACCTGGTGAGGGACTTGGACCGGCGCGGTTGCGAGGGGCTGGTGTTCAAGGAGGATTCTCCGCGGGACAAACGTGCCAAGTACGTCACCGCCAGCGCCGCCCTGGACGACATCGGAATGAACGCCGCTAATCTGATGGAGTTGCCGCCGGAGTACTTCACCGGTCGCGTGCTGCGTCTGGCGTTGTTCCTGGTCGACCGAGGGGAGGCACCGGGGGCCCGCGCCGAGGCCCTCGGGCACGCTTTCCTGGACGGCCTGGCGGAGATGATTCGCCGTTTCCGGGAAGAGGGACAGGGTTATTTGCGTTACCGTTGCCGATTCCGGGAAGCGGAAGCGGCGGAGGTATTTTTTCACCACCTGGCCGCGATCGCCTCGCGCCAGGTCCGTCTGCGTCTCCATTCTCTGGAGCGCGACGGCGAGCAGTGGCGGCTCACGTTCGACCGCGTTCCGGTCCATATCAATGGTCTCCTCCAGGATCTGTTGACCGGTACGTTGGTGTTCGATTAACGAGGCGTTCGTTCGCTCCGGTGAATGCGTCCCAGCGCCTCCAGGACCTGACGGAAGTGACCGCAGGTGACCCATTGCACCCCTACCTTGTCGGCCCAACGACGCAGGCCTTCGTCGGCAGTGGCCACGGTGGCGTCCAGTTCGAAGGCGAGGAGGAGTACGTCCACGTCTTCGCGGCTGTCGATGATGCCTTGGCGGAGGGTCTCTCGGTAGCGTTCGCGCAAGCGGTTGATGACGGTGCCGGGGTCGATTCCCTCGCCGCTTCCCAGGCGGGCGTACTCCTCGGCCACCTTGAGGCCCCGGTTGATGCGTCCGCGCACCTCGTCGATGAACTCGTAGAGGATCTCGGCGGGGATGGCGAGGTTGTACTTGCGTGGCGAGCGTAGCCGTACCACCGCTTCGAATTGTGCCGCCAAGGCGCCGAGCTCCTTGATTTTCTTCAGCTCAAGATACACGGAGCTGGGCATGTAGAAGCGTGCGCCGCTGTCCTGCGCGAGATCCAGGAAGGTGGCGATGGCGGCCTGGCTGTTTTCCCCGAACTGGGTGT
>WFVN01000189.1 GCA_015491615.1 Gammaproteobacteria bacterium | reverse complement strand
GAGACGCACCTCGTCCTCGTCTCCGACCAGCCCGTGCCCAGCCTCGTGCCGGTGCTGGACCCGGCCCTCGGGGTGCGGCGGGTGTGGCTGGCGGCCACCGCCTACCGGAAAACGCACGCCGAGCACCTGGCCGAGACCCTGCGCCGCCACGGCCGCGAAGTGGAGATCCTGATGGTGGAGCGGCCCTTCGAGCGGACCGCCCTGGCGGCCCAGTTCCGCGCCTGGCTCGGGCACGCTCCCGACGGGGGCCTGGCGGTGAACCTCACCGGCGGCAGCAAGCCCATGGCCATCGCCGCTTTTGAAGCCTGCCGCGAGGTCGGCGTGCCCGCCTGCTACGTGCGCATCGACACCCACGCCCTCGCCTGGCTGCACCCCGGCGGCATCCCCGACCACCCCTTGCCGCCCGTCCTCACCCTGGAAGACATCCTCGCCGCCAACGGCGTGGAAATGGCGGCCCTCTCCCGCGAGGTGCCTTACCCAGCGCCCTGGATGTGCCTGGCCCAGGAAATCGCCACCGATCCTCACCTGCAAAACAAACTCGCCCACCTGGGCAACCAGGACGTGCCCCGAAATCCGCCGTCGATCCTGAAGGGCAAAGGCTTGCTGCACCGAAACGGGCCCGGATGGACATGGGCCAGTGACGAGGCGCGCCGTTTCGTCGCCGGCGGCTGGCTGGAGGCCCTGGTGTTCGACGCCCTCGCCCGGCTGCGGGGCGACCCCGACCTCGGCATCCACGACCTCGCCTGCAACGTGCGCATCCGCCGACCGGTGCAGGCCGGCGAGGCATTAGACGGCGAGCTGGACGTGGCAGTGATGCGCGAGAACACCCTCTTCGTGGTGGAATGCAAGAGTGGGCGCATGGACGACAAATTCAAAGGCAACGAAAAGGCCCAGGAACGCATGATCCTCAACCTCGCCGACGTGGGGGAACTGCTGGGCGGCCTGCGCGGGCGTACCGCCCTCGTCAGCCGCAACCCACTCACCCCCAATCAGGCCCGCCTGGCCCGCCACCTGGGCATGCAAGTGGTGCAAGGGGCCGAGGCCCTGCTTGCCTTGGAGATGCGCCTGCGTCTGTGGCTGGGCCACCCGGCGGGGCCGTGAACCGCCCGCCCGGCACGGGGGCATTCGAAAGGCGAGGGTGAGAAGGGCCGCAGGGTGGCCGGGCGCGGAGGGGCGCCGGGCCCTGCGAAAAAACACGTCTTCGGCACACCGTCCGGATGCACCGGGCAGGGGACTGGTCCGGGGGAGCATGTACAACGCACGGCAAGGGGGGAAACCATGAATCAGCAAACGGGGGCGACCGTCGCCATCCACTGCGGGATCGTCGACAAGATCAATTTCGCCTGTCACCAGAGCGCCTTCGCCATCCTGCGGGACCTGGCGCTGGAAAACAAAGACCCACACCAACCCTTGGAAGACCTACGCATCACCCTCACGGCCGACCCGGCCTTCCTCGAGCCCAAGACCTGGCAAGTGGACCGCCTGCCCGCCGCCACGAAACTCCACGTGAACGACCGGGACGTGCGCCTGAAGGGCGACTTCCTCCGCAATCTGCCCGAAGCGGTGCGCGGCACGGTCACCCTCACCGTGGAGCGGCAAGGGGACGTCCTCGCCCGCCTCGACCGCCCGGTGGAGCTGCTGGCCCCCAACGAATGGGGCGGCACCGATCACATGCCCGAGCTGCTGGCGGCCTTCTGCCTGCCCAACGACCCGGCGGTGGACCGCATCCTCCACGAGGCGAGCCGCCTCCTCCGGGCCGCCGGCAAACCCGACGGCATCGACGGCTACCGCTCGGGCAGCCGCCGGCGGGTGTGGGAAATCGCCGCCGCCATCTACAGCGCCATCGCCGGACTGGACATCCGTTACGCGGTGCCGCCGGCCAGTTTCGAACGCGACGGCCAGAAGATCCGCCTCCCGGGCCAGATCCTGGAGGGACGGGTGGCCACCTGCCTGGACACCACCCTGCTGTTCGCCGCCGCCCTCGAGCAGGCCGGCCTCAACCCCATCGTCGTCCTGCCCGAGGGGCACGCCCTGGTGGGGCTCTGGCTGCAGCCCGAGGAGTTGTCCAGCGTCCTCGTCGACGATGCGGAGACCCTGCGCAAACGCATCCAGCTCGACGAACTGATTCTCATCGAGACCACCTACGTCACCCAGCACCCGACGCCGCCCTTCAGCCGCGCTGTCAAGGCCGGCGCCGAGGCCATCGACCCGGAGCGGGACGACACCTTCGACGCGGCGGCGGACATCCGCCGAGCGCGGGCCCTGCAGATCGCCCCCCTGGCCTTGACCGGCGGCGATGCCGGGGCGGAACAGGAGATTCAGGCCGAGGCGCCGCCCCTGGAAGAGGCCCCGCCGTTGCCCGATTTCGACGAAACGCCGGAAGACGCCCCGCCGGAGACCCCGGGGGGGCGCCTGGAACGCTGGCAACGCAAACTGCTCGACCTGTCCGCCCGCAACCCCCTGCTCAACCACCGGGCCAGCCGGAGCAGCCTGCGCATCCTGTGCCCGGACCCCGCGCGCCTCGAAGACCGCCTGGCCGAAGGGGCGAAGATCGCCATCGCTCCCCTGCCCAAGCGCGTCATCGAGCGGCAGGACGAGGTCCTGCACAGACAACGCACGGGCCGCTCCATCGTCGAGGAATACGCCCGCGACGCCCTGGACAAGAAACAAGTCCTCGTGGACATGCCCAAGGAAGAACTGGAGCGCCGCACCGTCACCCTCTACCGCAAGACCCAGACCGCCCTCCAGGAAGGGGGCGCCAACACCCTCTACCTGGCCCTCGGTTTCCTCCTCTGGAAACGGAACGAAAACGACGACCGACGCTTCCGCGCCCCCCTCATCCTCCTGCCGGTGAGCCTCGAACGCCGATCCGTGCGCAGCGGCGTGCGTCTCGTGGCCCACGACGACGAACCCCGTTTCAACACCACCCTCCTGGAAATGCTGCGCAAGGACTTCGCCCTCGACATCCGCGGCCTGGACGGCCCCCTGCCCCAAGACCACAGCGGCATCGACGTCACCGGCATCTGGAACCGGGTGCGCAAGGCGGTGAAGGACGCGCCCGGATTCGAAGTGGTGGAAGAGGTGGTCCTGGGGCACTTCTCCTTCGCCAAATACCTCATGTGGAAGGACCTCGTCGAGCGCACGGAGGCCCTGCGCCGCAACCGGGTGGTGCGCCACCTCATGGACACCCCGCGCGACCCGTTTCCCAGCGAGGTGGACTTCGTCGCCGACCAGGCCCTGGACCGGGAATACCGGCCCTCGGACCTGCTCACCCCACTGCCCGCGGACGCCTCCCAGATGGCGGCCATCGCCAGCGCCGACCGGGGTAAGGACTTCGTCCTCATCGGCCCGCCCGGCACCGGCAAGAGCCAGACCATCAGCAACCTCATCGCCCACCTGCTGGGCAAGGGCAAGACGGTCCTGTTCGTCTCCGAGAAGACGGCGGCCCTGGAAGTGGTGCACCGGCGCCTGGAGGCGGTAGGCCTGGGAGACTTCTGCCTGCCCCTGCACTCCAACAAGGCGCGCAAGGCCGACGTGTTGGAACAACTGCGCCGCGCCTGGGAGCGTGCCGAAACCCGCAACTACGACACCACCGCGTGGCAGACGGAGGCGGAACGCCTGCGCCAGTTGCGCGACCGTCTGAACCGGCTCGTGGACCACCTCCACACCCCCGGGCGCAACGGCCTGACCCCCCACTACGCCATGGGCGTCAAGATCCGCGACGCCGACCTGGCCGAACGGGTCCGTTTCCACTGGCCGCGGGCCGACCAGCACGACAGCGAACGGCTGCAACGGATGCGCGAAGCGGCGGAACGGTTGCGCATCCAGGGACAGGCCGTGGGCGAAGTGACCGACACCCCCTTCCGCCTGGTGGAGAAGGGCGACTGGTCACCCCACTGGGAGACCCAGATGACCGAGCGCGCCGAACGCCTGGCGGCGACTGCGGCCAGCGCCGAAGCGGCCGCTGAGGCCCTCCTCGAGGCCCTGGGCATCGACCTCCCCGACCACACCCTGGCGCGCCTTGAGGGCCTGGCCGAGCTGGCGGCGACCTTGCTGGAGGCCCATGGCCGGCCGCTCGCCTTCGCCCTCGGGCCGGACGGCACCGCGAGGCTGGAGGCCCTGGAGCAGGGCATAGCCCACCTGCGCGCCCATGCCCAGGCCCGAAACGAACTCTGCTGCCCCTATGAACCCGGGGCCTGGTGCCATCTGGACGGAGAACAGATCGCCCGCCGCTGGCGGCAGGCCTCGGAGAGCTGGTGGCCGAAACGCTACTTCGCCCGTCGCAGAATCATCCGCGAGATGCGCGCCGGCGGCGCCCTCGGCACCCCCGATCCGGAACGGGACGCGCCCCTCCTGGCGCGCCTACGGGCCGAAGAGGCGGCCATCGAACGGCTCGACGCCCACCTCGCCCCCGTGACCCCGTGGGCCGGTCCCGACACCGACCCCGAGGCGCTGGAAACGCTCAAGGGGCTGGCCCTACGCCTGCGGGAAGCGAGCGGTCGCCTGGCCGACGACCCCGCGGCCCTGGCCCGCATCCGCCAACGCCTGCACACCCTCCTCGGCGAGGCCGACGAACTGCTGGCTCCCTCGGCCACCGTGGGGCGGGCGGCACGGCGCTTTCTGGATGATCTCGAAGACTTCCGCGCCGCCTGCGCGGCCTTCGAGGAACAGGCGGGCGGCTCGCCCAGGGAAGCCTTCGCCGCCTCCCACCACGCCTTCGCCGCCATCCGCGAGGCCGCCGGCCAGATCGCCCGGCGTCATGCGGAACTGCGCGCTTGGTGCGGTTGGCGCCGCCGGCGGGCGGAAGCCCTGGCCCTGGACCTGCGCCCCCTGGTGGAGGCCATCGAAGCGGGGCGGGTGCCGGCGGACGAAGTCGAACGCACTTTCGAGGCCGCCTACTGCGCCTGGTGGTCGGCGGCCCTCATCGACGAGGACGAAGTCCTGCGCACCTTCTCCAGCCCCGAGCACGAAGCCCTCATCCACGACTTTCGCGAACTCGACGAGCGCTATCAGCGGCTCACGGCGGAGACCATCGCCGCCACCCTGTGCGCCCGGTTCCCCCGCCCGGGCGACGTCGCCCGCGCCTCCGACTGGGGCGTGCTGCGCCACGAACTGCAGAAGAAAAAACGCCACAAACCCGTGCGCCGCCTCCTGGAGGAGATCCCCGAGGCCCTCACCCGGCTCACCCCCTGCCTGATGATGTCGCCCCTGTCCGTGGCCCAATACCTGCCGGCCGACCGGGACGTGTTCGACGTGGTCATCTTCGACGAGGCCTCCCAGATCACCACCTGGGACGCCATCGGCTCCCTGGCCCGCGGCCGGCAGGTGGTCGTCGCCGGCGACCCCAAGCAAATGCCGCCCACCAACTTCTTCGCCCGCGCCGACGACGACCCCGACGGCGACATCGACGTGGAAGGCGACCTGGAGAGCATCCTCGACGAAATGCTGGGGGCGGGGATCCCGCAGAAGACCCTCAACCTGCACTACCGCTCCCGGCGCGAGAGCCTCATCGCCTTCTCCAACGCCCGCTACTACGACAGCCGCCTCGTCACTTTCCCGGCGCCGGTGTTCCCGGACCAGGGCGTGCGCCTGACCCCCGTGGAAGGCCACTACGAACGGGGCAAGGCGCGCCACAACCTGGCGGAGGCGCGCGCCATCGTGGCGGAGATCCTCGCCCGCCTCACGCACCCGGACGAAGAACACCGGGGGCGCTCCATCGGCGTGGTCACCTTCAACGCCGAGCAACAGACCCTCATCGAAAACCTCCTGGACGAGGCGCGCGCGGCCCACCCCGAGATCGAATGGGCCTTCTCCCCCGAGGCCGTCACCGAACCGGTGTTCGTCAAAAACCTGGAAACCGTGCAGGGGGACGAGCGCGACGTCATCCTCTTCAGCGTCACCTACGGCCCGGACCGGAGCGGACGCGTGACCATGAACTTCGGCCCCCTGAACCGCGAGGGCGGGGAGCGGCGGCTCAACGTCGCCCTCACCCGCGCGCGCCACGAGATGCGCGTCTTCTCCACCCTGCGCCCGGACCAGATCGACCTCAACCGCACCCGCGCACGGGCGGTGATCGACCTCAAACACTTCCTCGAATACGCCGAACGCGGTCCAGCCGCCCTGGGCGAAGCGGTTTACGGCCCCCAGGGGGATTTCGAATCGCCCTTCGAGGCGGCCGTCGCCCGCGCCTTGCGCGAGCGGGGTTGGGACGTGCACCCGCAGATCGGCGTCTCCGCCTACCGCATCGACCTGGGCGTGGTGCATCCGGACCGGCCCGGCGCCTACCTGGCCGGCATCGAATGCGACGGCGCCAGCTACCACAGCAGCGCCTACGCCCGCGAGCGGGACAAGATCCGCCAGCAGGTCCTGGAAGGACTGGGCTGGACTCTGCTGCGCGTTTGGTCTTTGGACTGGTGGAGCGATCCTGTGGCTACTGTGAAAAAATTGGACGAGGCCCTGCGTGAGCGCCTGGCTCGTGATCGGGCCCAGAGGCCAGAGGGAGCGGGAAACACCGCTTCGGATACCCAGGAGGGGCTTGCGCGAGCGCAGACCACCGAGACGACCGAGGCGTAGCAGGTGGGCCGGGGCGGGTTGATGATGGGATGGGAGCCCCGCAGCAAGAAGCTGTATTTCGGTGCGGGGCGAAGAGTTGGGCGCTGCATGCAGCGGTGCACGAGGCCGAGGTCATTTACCCCGGGCGGCCCTTGGTAGAACAGGGGTGGTCGAGCATGCCATCCTGGAGTGGGTGAACGGGTCCCACCGGCGGTGATCGGAAGATCGGCGTGGGCCAGCGGGAAGGTCGGGAGAGGCTATTATACTCTGGTAGGGTCAGCCAAAACGATTTGGTTCTGATCGGTGCACTCTTTGGAATACCCGAAGTGATTCAGACCGCGAAAGGAGAAACCCATGGACTACGAGTTTGACAAGGCTGCCGTGATCGATCACTTGAACAAGATCCTGGAGCTCGAGTTGGCGGGGGTCGTGCGCTATACCCACTATGCGTTCATGATCTATGGATACAACCGGATCCCCATCGTTTCTTGGATGGAGAAGCAGGCTGAGGAGTCATTGCGGCATGCCCGCGAGGCCGGGGAGTTGATCACGCATTTGGGTGGGCACCCTTCTCTTGCGATCGGCCCGTTGCTCGAAACCCACAAGCATGGTATCGGCGATATTCTGCGCGAGTCCCTGGAGCACGAGCGGCGGGCCCTCGAGACCTACCGTGAGTTGCTTTCTTTGGTCAAGGACAAATCCGTTCTCTTGGAAGAATATGCTCGCCGTATGATCAGCGAGGAAGAGATGCACCAGGGTGAGGTCGATAAGATGTTGCGCAGGCCGGGCGAGATGGAGCCGTTCACCGGTCAGGGCGAAGGTTCTTGAGGGGGCGGTCTTGGTGTGGGCGCGGGGGTGAGCGCGTCCGTGGGGGGGAGCCGGTTTGAGGCGGTATTTTCTGGGATTCTCATAGGGTTCATCCGGATCGGGAGCATCCGGGCATTTGAATCAACCCCCAGCCGAAACGGTCGTCGCGCCCGGGTTCGCCCAGGTCGCGGGCGCGGCGGCGGAGGGCGGTTTCGTTTTCGAGGGCGAGGGCGGCGGTGACGAAGGGGACGGCGTAGGAGGTGCCGCTGAGGTAGGCGTGGGTGCCGCCGGGGCGGGCGCTCCAGAGGTCGACGCCGGGGGCGGCGAAGTCGATGTGGGGCCCGGCGGCGGCGCGGCGCCAGGGGCGGCCGTCGGCATCGACGGCGGTGACCGCCACCACCGCCGGTTGGGCGGCGGGGTAGCGGGGTGGGGCGCCGGGGCCCTCGTTGCCGGCGGCGGCCGCGATGCTGATACCGCCGCGGGTGAGGTGGTCGATGGCCCGTTCCACGAGCAGGTTGCGTG
>WFVN01000188.1 GCA_015491615.1 Gammaproteobacteria bacterium | reverse complement strand
GGCAAGGAGCCCGGCGAGCGCCCTCGGGGCGGACGCCGTCGGGGTGGACGCGGGGGGCGACGTCGCTCCGCCTCCGCCGGCGGCGAGAAACCGCAGGAGCCTCAGGCCGTGGAGCGCACGGCCCCCACCTCCGACACCCCTGCTGCCCCGTCCTCCGAGGAAGGGGGGCGGGACGAGCGGGCCACAACGCCGAAATTCCGTGTCGAACCGGCCAAAGACACTCTGCCCCCCGCGGCCGAGGTCAAGTCTCTGCCTGTCCCCGCCGAGCCCTCGCCGTCCGCCGCCCAGGGCGAAGCACCGGAGGCGACCCGGGCGGTCGGCAGCGGCGACAAGCCGGCCTCCTGATCGAGAAGCCCCGATGAATGACCTCCGGGGGCCTGTTCCTGCGGATGGAGGTTCACCCCCTCTGGTGGTGGGTGATCTCCTCCAACAGCCCCTCGGCGGCCTTCTCCACCAAATCGAGCACGTACTCGAAGCCTTTTTGGCCACCGTAGTACGGATCGGGCACTTCACGCACCTCCACGTCGGCGGCGAAGTCGAGGAACAAGCGCAGTTTGTGCCGATGCTCGTCCGGGCACAGATCCTCCAGGATGCGCAAGTTGTCCTCGTCCATGGCGAGGATCAGATCGAAACGTTCGAAATCGGCTGCCTCCACGCGCCGGGCACGCAAATCGTCCATGGTCACCCCCCGTTTGGCGGCGGCCCGCCGAGCACGGGGGTCGGGTGCCTCGCCCACGTGGTAGGCATGCGTGCCAGCGGAATCGATCTCCACGAGGTGTTCCAGGCCGCGCTCCGTCGCCAGGGTGCGGAACACGGCCTCGGCGGTGGGCGAACGGCAGATGTTGCCCATACAAACGAACAAAATACGTGTCATTTGAACTCCCGAAGTCACGGCCGGGTCGTCATGGATGGACCTGGCCGCTCAATTGCCCTATATAAAGCCTCTGTGAGAGAGGCGACAGTATAGGGTGAGTCCCGGCCGGCGGCCACCGAGGAGGTTGCGATGCAGACCTTGTCCATCACCCTGGACCAACTGCGAGGCATGATCGGCTTGCGGGTGTTGCACATGGATTGCGAGTGTCAGGTGGTGGAGGTTCTGGAGGATGGCCCCAGCCTGGTGCTGATGGATATGGAAGCCCACAGTACCATTCAGCCTGATCAGCATGGAGAGGCCCACCGGCGGGTGCCGGTGACCTACACCGTGCCTGTGCTCGACCCCAGCTCCGGGGTCTTTTCCGCCGAGTTTCTCGCCTTGGAACCCTTGCCTCCCCTCGAGGATCGCTAACGATCACCATGCCTCGTCTTTCCTCTTTTCTTCGTGTCCTGCTCCTGGCGTACCTGACGATGGCACTGGCCGCTTGTGGGCGTTCCGGTGGAAGGGGCGCACCCGCGCCACCGCCTTCCGACACCTCCGTCGTCGCCCTGTCTCTGTCGGTGGACGGCGATACGAGTCTCGATTTGGCGCCGGGCGCGCGCGAAACGATCCGCGTCTTCGGCATCCGCAGCGACGGCAGCACGATAGATCTCACCGACCGCAGCCAATGGGAGGTGACGGACGGGAATACCGTGTCCGTTCGTCCCGGCGAACTCGTCGCCACCAACCCGGGACGTACGAACCTGGTGGTACGCTATGGCGATCTGGTGCTCACCGTGCCCGTGGTGGTGCGCGACGCCGCCCTCGTGCGATTGCTGTTGGACCCGCCCGCGGCCGACCTCTACCCCGGCCAACCAATCCAATTCCGCCTCCAAGGAGTGGACGAAGGCGAACGTACCGTGGACCTCACCGACTCCGCCCAATGGGTCCTCCAGGGTCAAGGCGCAACCCTCGACCCCGATCGGCCCGGGCGGATCATGGCCACCGCTGACCCCGACCTGGCCGGTACCCTCACCCTAGAAGCCGCGTTCGGCGATCTCACCGTCCGCGCCACCGTGAACCGCCATGCCGCGACCCTGCGGGCCCTGGACGTGGGGACGGAGGCCGTCACCCTGCGCGTGGGCGAACGTCACCGCCCCGATCTCGTCGCCTGGTACGAGGTCGACGGCGAACTCACCCCTCTCCCCTTCGACATCCCCTTGGACTGGGTCAGCGCCGATCCCACCGTGGCCACCGTCGAAGGGAGGGACGTCGTCGCCCTCGCCCCGGGAGAGACAACCCTCGTCGCCCGCTGGGACGACTTCGCCATACGCATGACCGTCACCGTCCCTACGCCCCGACCGCAGTCCTTGGAAATCACCACTCCGACCCTGTCGCTGGCCGTCGGCCAAACTCTCTCCCTCCGGGCTTTCGCCCGTTACGACGACGGCCAGCGGCGGGAAGTCACCACCTCGGTGGGCTGGTCCGTGGACGATCCCACCCTCGCCCTCGTCGGCAACGGGGACGACGACCGCGGTCGCCTCACCGCCCTCGCCACTGGCCAGGCGCGCATCACCGCCCGCCTGGGTGGGCTCAGCGATACCCTGGACTTGACCATCACCCCCGCGACCTTGGAAAACATCGAGCTCAGCCCCGCGGAAGCCCACGTTCGGGTGGGGGAGACCTTCCCCTTCCAGGCCATTGGCCACTATAGCGACGGCCGCCTGCGCGACCTCAGCACGGTCGTGGACTGGACGGTGGACGACCCCGAGCGCGCCCATATTGCTTCCGACGGCCGCCTCACCCCCTTGGCCACGGGCCGGGTCACCGTCGTCGCCGTCCTGAAAGGACAACGCGGCGAGGCCACGGCGATCATCGACGAGACCCCCATCACCGACCTGCGCATCGACGCCGACGACACCACCATCATCCTCGGCACCGAACTCACCCTGCGCGCCATCGGCCAAACCGAAGACGGCCGCGAAGTGGATCTCACCGGGCAGGCCACCTGGCGCAGCGGCGACACCGCTGTCCTCATCCCCGACCCGGACACCCCCGGTCGCTTCACCACCGTGGGCGCCGGGCAGACGGTGGTGGGCGTGCGTTACGACGACCAGGGCACCCCGCGTACCGCCCTCCTCCAGATCACCGTCGTGGACACCCCCCTGGACGGCCTCGCTCTGGTGGACGAAGACGGTAACGACCTCAACGAACTCACTCTCGCCAGCGGCACCCGACGCCCCCTGCGCATCGAAGGTCTCTATGGTGACAACCGCCGCCAGGACCTCACCGGCGAGGTCACCCTGAGCCTGAGCGACGAGGCCACCGCCACCCTCCTGCACCTGGACGACGGTCCCTGGTTGCTGGGCGCGGCCCCCGGCACCACCACCCTCACCATGCGTCTGGGCGAGGTGGAAAACACTCTCCCGGTCACCGTCACCGGCGCCCGCCTGACCGCCATCGACATCACTCCCGCTCCCCTCACCGTCCCCTTGGGAGGCGAACGGTCCTTCGCTGCCATCGGACGTTTCGAAGACGAGGGCGACATCGTCAGCTTCCAGAACCTCACCAACCAAGTCGTCTGGACCAGTCTCGACCCCACCGTCGCCCCGGTGAGTAACGGTAGCGGGCGGGAAGGCCGGGTCACCGGCCTCTCCCTCGGCGAGACCACGGTGCAGGCGAGTTTCGGCGACAAGACCGCCACCGTCACCGTGATCGTCACCGACGACCCGCAAGCGGTGGCCGGCCTCAGCCTCATCGCCGAACCCAACGCCATCGTGGATTTCAAGACCGGTGCCTGCCTGCCCGAGGGCGCCACGCCCTTACCCCAGGACCAGACCACCTTGCGCGTGCGCGTACACGCCCTGGGCGAGGAGACGGAGGTTCCCGACGGCACCCCCGTCACCGTCACCCTCACTTACCCCGACGGCACCCAAGATGAACGCTCTCTCACCACCACCGGCGGCGTGGTCGAGACCACCCTCGCCAGCCCCGGCTGCCTCACCCGGTCGGTTGATGAAGGCAATCCCTTGGCCGTTATCGACGTGCGCGCCGAAGTGGAAAGCGCCGACGGCAATCTCACCTTCGTTCGCCGCATGCCCGTACTGGTGGTGGAAAGCCTCTCCTACCTGTTCACCGGGCGCGCCTGGGTGCTCGATCCGGTCACCGCTAACCTCCTCCCCGCAGGTACCCGTTTCAGCCTCCTCATCGTCAACCTCAGCAACCGCGCAGTGAACGTGACGGACATCGCCTTCTATCAAGGCGAGCCCACACCTGCGGACCTGCGCGAGTGGATCGACACCAGCTACACGAACCCCAGCCCCACCGCCACCCGCCTCGTCGACAAGACTTTGGGAGAAGGGGGCCAAGGAGTGCCTCTCCCCGGGGGGACGGGCGTGATCGCCGGCCTGCAATTGCCAGAGGCCGTGAACAACGACGGCGACTTCGTCATCCTCTACGCTGTCCGGGATCCGGCCTCTGGGGCATACGCTTTCTGGGGCATCTATCCTGACACCCAACCCTGACGCATCCTCCTCCCCAGAGGGAAAGCCCGGCGTGCCATGAGCGATGAAGAGGCGCCCCTCACGGGGCGCAAGGGTCGCGTCTTTCCACCTGCAGGCGCTTCACCTTCTGGAAACCGCGCGGCAGCTTGAGCCCGCGCTTGCCCCGCTGTCCCAGGTAGTGGCGCAGATCGTCGCCCTCGAGGAGGCGGTGGCGCTGGCCGGCCTGCACGCGCAGGGCCTCTTCCGCTCGCAGCACCACCCAGTCCACCACGAACTCCTCGCGGCCCCGGGCACGCTCGCCGGGGATCTGGATGAGGCGCACCCCCTTGCCCTTGGGGCGCTCGGGCAGCTCGGTCGCCGGCACCAGCAACAGGTGGCCGGTGTGGGTGGCCGCCGCCACCCAGTCTTTTTCGGGATCGGCGAGGCGCCGTGGCGGCAGGACCTGCGCCCCCTCGGGGACGGTGAGCACCGCCTTGCCCTTCTTGTGGCTGCTGAGCAGGTCGGCCAGACGGGCGACGAAGGCGTAGCCGAAATCGCTGCCCAGGAGGACTCGATCCCCGTCGGCGCCGGCCACCAGGCCCACGAAACGGGCCCCGGAGGGCGGCGTCAGGGTGGAGGTGAGGGGTTCGCCGTAGCCCTTGGCGGAGGGCAGCTCCCCGGGCCTCGGCAGGGTGTAGCTGCGGCCGGTGGAATCCAGCACCACCAGGGGCTCGTTGCTGCGCATGCGCAGGCAGGCCAAGGGGCCGTCGCCGGCCTTGTACTTGAGGGCCGCGGGGTCCACCTCGTGCCCCTTGGCGGCGCGGATCCAACCCTGCTGCGAGAGGACCACGGTGATGGGCTCGGGGGGCAGCAGCGCCTCGGCGGAGAGGGGACGGGC
>WFVN01000187.1 GCA_015491615.1 Gammaproteobacteria bacterium | reverse complement strand
GTTGCGGAAAGGCGCGTCGCAGGGACGTCGCCGCAGGACGACAAGCCCCCGACTCAGCGGTTGTGCACCTTGAACTGTCCGGGGTCCAACTGGTGGCGGTGCAGGCGTTTGTAGAACTCGGTGCGGTTGCGGTTGGCCAGGCGCGCCGCCTGGCTGACGTTGCCGCTGGTGACCTGCAGGAGGTTGGTGAGGTATTCCCGTTCGAAACGGCGCTTGGCCTCGGTGAGGGGAACGATGGCGTTGCGCTTGCCGCGTAGGGCTTTCTGTACCAGGCTGGCGGGAATCATGGGGGTGGTGGCGAGGGCGTGGGCCTGCTCCACCACGTTGCGCAGTTGGCGGATGTTGCCGGGGTAGTCGGCGCTGATAAGCAATTCCATCGCCTCGCGGGAGAAGCCGCGTACCGCCTTGCCCGTCTCCCGGTTCAGCTCGTCGACGAAGCGCTTGGCGAGCAAGGGGATGTCCTGCCGACGGCGTGCCAGACCGGGCAACTCCAGGTGCACCACGTTGAGGCGGTAGTAGAGGTCCTCGCGAAAGTTGCCCACCGCCATTTCTTTTTCGATGTCGCAGTGGGTGGCGGAGATGATGCGTACGTCCACGTCGATGGACTGGGACGAGCCCACCGGCCGCACCTGCTTCTCCTGCAGCACGCGCAGGAGCTTGGCCTGCAGGGAG
Organism: Gammaproteobacteria bacterium; assembly: GCA_015491615.1. Classification (GTDB taxonomy): domain Bacteria; phylum Pseudomonadota; class Gammaproteobacteria; order S012-40; family S012-40; genus S140-43. The sequence continues at coordinate 9,984 of WFVN01000187.1, read as the reverse complement.
AGGGGCATGTCGCCGATCTCGTCCAGGAACAACGTTCCCCCCTGGGCGGCGAGGAAGAGCCCCTCGTAGCGACCGGTGGCGCCGGTGAAAGCCCCTTTCACATGCCCGAACAGCTCCGATTCCAGCAGGTTCTCGGGGATGGCGGCGCAGTTGACGGCGACGAAGGGCTTGTCGCGCCGGGGGCTGGCCCGGTGGATGGCGCGCGCCAGCAGTTCCTTGCCGGTGCCCGACTCGCCGTAGATGAACACACGCGTGTCGCTGGTGGCCACCAGGCGCGCCTGGGAGAGCACCGCTTCCATCTCCGGGCTGCGGGTGACGATGCCCGCGCGCCAGGCGGTGTCTTCTTCGTCGGGTCCCTCGTCCATCCCGCCGAGGGCCAGGGCCTTCTCGATCTGGGCCAGGAGCTGCTGGCTGTCGAAGGGCTTGGTGAGGAAGCTGAACACGCCGCTGTTGGTGGCCTCGATGGCGTCGGGGATAGTACCGTGGGCGGTGAGGATGATGACCGGCAGGGTCGGGTGTTTCTTGTTGATGGCATGGAACAGGGCTATGCCATCCATACCCGGCATGCGCAAGTCGGTGATCACCAGGTGGGGGCGGAACACCGAGACTTCCACCAGGGCCTTCTCGGCGCTGTCCGCCACCGCCACGTCGTAACCGGAGTTACGCAGGCGCAAGTTGAGCAGGCGCAGGAGATCGGTGTCGTCGTCGACGACGAGGATCCGGGCGGGATCGGCCATGGTCGGTCTCTCCTGAATCATCGGGGCGATGTTCATGGCGTGTTCATCCGTTGTTGAATGCTGCGTTCGATGGCCTTGAGGGCGTTGATCTGGTCCTGCAGTCGGCGGTTCTCGGCCTTCAGTGCCTGGAAGCGTGCATCGTGCTCTCGGAGCCGTTGGCGCCATCGGCGTTCGGCCCCGACCAAGCGCTTGCGCCCGTCTTCGAGACTATGGCGCAAAGTCGCCACCAGGCCGGCCACGAGGGGGGCTTCTTCGCCGAAGGCCTCGGGCTGGATACGGGTCAGGGCTTCCAGGACCCGGTCCCGATCGACGGCCGCCGGTGACCATAATAACCACAGGGCATGGTACAGGCGCACGCTGTCGCCGCCCCCCGACGCCAGTGCCCGTTGTAACCGTTCTCCCTCGGCGCGATGCTGTTCAGCGTCCATGGCGCGCAGTTTATCCACGTAAAGCATGGCCTTGTCCACGGCGCTGGGAGCGCGCACCTGGACGTAGCGCACGGGGTCGTCGGAGGATGGCGGCAGGCGCGTCGCCCAGGGGGCGCAGCCGGCAGTGACCACCACGACGAGCGTCAGGGTCGATATCCTCATGATGACTCCTGGGGGGGTGAGGGGAGGTGGACGACGAAGCGGGCGCCGGGGTCGGCGTCTTCGACGTGAATTCCACCGCCGTGGGCGATCACGAATTCACGCACGATGGCAAGCCCCAGGCCGCTGCCCTTGATACGTTCCTGTTCTGGATGGCGACCGCGGTAGAAGGCTTCGAAAATACGCTCGCGTTCGGCTTCGGGCACGCCGGGGCCTTCGTCCCGCACCGTTAGGATAGCGCCGCCGTCCGGGTCTGTGTCCAGGCGAATCTCCAAGCGCCCTTCCTCGGGGCTGTACTTGACGGCGTTGGAGATCAAGTTGTCAATCACCACCCGCAGGCGGTCCTCGTCCCCCAGATACCGAATCGCGTCACAGGCCACGTGTAGATCCAGGGCCTTGGCCAGGATGGCCGGTTTGTGGTCGGCAAGGATCGCCTCCACCAGGGCACACAGGTCCACCCAGCGACCCTCGAGGGGGCGGTCACTCACTTCGGGCAGATTGAAACTGAGCATCTTCTCGATCATGGTCTGCAACTGGATGCTGTTGCCCTTGAGGATGGCCGCCACCTCCTGTTGTTCCGGCGTCAAGCGCCCCAGCACCCCCTCCTCCAGCAATTCGGCACTCTCGCGGATGGCGGTCAGGGGGGTCTTCAGTTCGTGGGAGACATAACTCAGGAATTTGCGCTTGCGTTCCTCCAGCTCCACCAGGCGCCGGCGCAGCCAATCCAGGCGCTCGCCCAGCTGTTCCAAGTCGCGCGGACCGCGTACCGTGACGGGGGTGGCGAAATCGCCGTCGCCCAGGCGGCGGATGGCCTGCTCCACCTGGCGCACCGGACGGGCGATGAGGGTAGTGAAAACGATGAAGAAGATCACCGCCCCGGGCACCACTGCCAGCAACTCCCAGGTGATGACATCGCGCGCGTCGGTGGCCATGGCGCGCAGGATTTCCACCTCGCTCTCGATGAGGCGGTTGGTGTTGTGGAGTATGTCCTGGGCCTGGCTGGTGAGGGTGATGAAATCCGCTTCGAGGCGCCCCACCTGAGGGGGATCGGGTGCCTCACCCAGATGCTCGAAGAGGGTCTGTTCCCGGCTCACCAGATCCGCCAAGGCGCGTTTGAGATCTTCGTCCCGCAGTAGCGCCCGCAGGCGCAGGGCGCTTTCTTTGAAGGCTTGGTGGGCATGGTGATAATTGTTCAGCACCTCGGCGTCGCCCAGCACCGCGTACTGACGCACGCTGCGTTCCATAGCGGTCACTTGTTCGAACAGGAAACGACTCTCCTGGGTGGTCAGCACCGCCCGATAGACCGCCTCCTGACTCTGGTCGTAGAGGCGCCCGACGAAGTAGGCACCGCTCACCAAGGCCACCAGCAATGGTAGGGCCACGAGGGAAAAGCCGGCGATGACCAGCTCGTAAAACGAGCGCGGCTGGGCAAGGGATTTTTTGTCCATATTCAGGCGGGCACCACGGAGCCGAAGGGCATTCTAGCATCGTGGCGTGAGCCCTCGGGCACCACTTCGGCAGTGTTACAATGGCCGCTCATTCACCCTGGAAACGAAGGGAGAGAGCGTGACCACCGACGCCATCCCCCTGGTCGGCCTGTCCCGCCTTCGGTGCTCTCTCCGGCAACGGTCGTGCTGAATCTCCTGCAATCGAGCGACTGTCATCTGCGCGCCGACGGGGGTCGTGAGGCAGTCGGGCGCGCCCCGACGCGGACCCTGGCCGATCTCGCCGTCCAGTACGCTCCCCTGGCACCGGCGACATCGATCTTCAGCGGCGATCCGGTGGACGATCCGGAGCCGGCCGCCTTCGCCACCCTGGATGCGACCCTCTACTCCCCCTGCCCGGGGCTGCCATCATGAACACGCCGCGCCTGCCCTGGTTCCCCATCGCCCTGGTTCTGGTGGCCCTGATCGCCGCTGCCTGGCCGCCGCTGACCCAGGCCCTCATGTACGACCGCGCCCTCGTCGCCCAGGGAGAGTTGTGGCGCTTGGTCACCGCCAGTCTGGTGCACCTCACCTGGGGGCACACGGTGCTCAACCTGAGCGGCCTGTTGCTGGTGTGGTTGCTGTTCGGACCCGCTCTCGGCCAACGGGCCTGGCTTCTCACCTGGTTGACCAGTGCCGTGCTGCTGGGAGGGCTACTCTTTTTCCTCCACCCGGAGGTGCAGCGCTACGTGGGACTGTCCGGCGTGCTCCACGGCCTGTTCGTGAGCGGTGCCCTGGCGAGCCTGCCCCGTGACCGCCGCTGGGCATTCGTCCTCCTCCTCGCCGTGGCGGCCAAGCTCGTCTACGAACAGCTCCTCGGCCCTCTGCCGGGGAGCGAGGCCAGCGCCGGCGGTCCGGTGCTGGTGGAGGCGCACCTGTACGGCGCCTTGGGAGGGATCCCGGTGGGCCTGTGGGGGGCGTGGCGCCATCGTCAATCGCGCGATTGATTCTTCTCCACCAAGCGTTGGGCCAGGGTGTGGGCGACATTGCGCATGATGACGTAACCCAGGCGCGGGTGCTTTTTCACCGTCTCGTGGAAGATGTCCGCGAACAAGTGCAGGAGGACGCAATCCTCTCGCGCTCGGGCCCCGGCAGTGCGCCGGAAGCTGCCGCACACCAGGCCGATCTCCCCCACCACCTCACCCGGCGCCATGACGTGCACCACCCCCTTGCCGGCGACGACGATCTCCAGCTCGCCAGCAAGGAGGATGTAGAGGCTATCGCCCTCGTCGCCCTGCTCGAACAAGGTCTCGCCAGCAGCGAGCTGGGTGGCCTTGCACATGCCCAAGACCTTGAGCAGCTCGTCCTCCAGGAGCCCTTGGAACAGGGGCAGCTTCTTGAGAATGGGCACCGCGCGGGCACGAGCCACGAGGCGGGCGGAGAGGGCTTGTCCCATGACGGCTTCCTATGCTTCCCCACAGCCCCTTTTCGGCCCCCGCTCATGGCAGCTTGAATCCTGCCCCGGCGGTCCCCACCATGGAGACATGGAACGCCCCTACCACGGCCGTTTCGCCCCCTCCCCCACCGGGCCGCTGCATTTCGGCTCCCTGGTGGCCGCCGTCGCCAGCTATCTGCAGGCGCGCAGCCGGGGCGGGCGCTGGTCGCTGCGCATCGAAGACGTGGACCGCCACCGCTGCCGTCCCCAGTGGGCCGAGGCCATCCCCGCCGCCCTGCATGCCCTGGGCATGGAGTGGGACGGCACGGTCATTTTCCAAAGCCGGCACGGAGACCGCTACCGCGAGGCCCTGGCCCATCTGCGGGAGCAGGGTCTGCTCTACGCCTGTCGCTGCAGCCGCCGCACCCTCGCCCGGACCGCCCCGCGCGGCCCCTTGGGCCCCGTCTATCCCGGCCTGTGCCGGCAGGCGGGCCTGGCGGACGAGCCGCAACGGGCCCTACGGCTGCGGGTGGCGGGAGTGGAACAGGCCGTCGATCCGGTCATGGGGACCTTGAAACAGGATTTGGAACAGGACCTGGGCGACTTCGTGCTGCGCCGGGCGGACGGCCTCTACGCCTACCAACTGGCGGTGGTGGTGGACGACCTGGCGCAAGGGATCACCGAGGTGGTGCGCGGCGCCGACCTGTGGGACAACACCCCCCGCCAGCGCTACCTGGCCCGCTGTCTGGACGGGAAATATCCGGCCACCGTACACGTGCCGGTGGCGGTGGACGACCTGGGGCGCAAGCTGAGCAAGAGCAGCGGAGCGGCGGCCCTGGAGCTGGCGCGACCCGGCGCCGAGATCGTCCGCGCCTTGGCGTTCCTCGGCCAGGCGCCACCAGCGGAACTGGCCCGGGCACCCCTCGGTGAAATCTGGGACTGGGCCATCGCCCATTGGGATCTGCGGCGCATCCCCCGGCGGCGGGAGATCCCCGAACTGGGCCTGGAACGGCGCTGACGGAGCGACCGCCGCCTCAGCCGCGCGACAGCAATCCGCCGCTCATCGCCTCCGCCTTGGACTCGCCGTCGCGCACCAAGCGGCGGGCACGGCGTGTGTCCATGCCCAGGAGGGCCCAACAGCCTTCCTGGACCTCGTCCGCCCGGTCGTGGGCGAGGGCGTCGGCCACGTGCACCAGGGCCACCTCCATGGGGAAGCCCTCCGCCCGCTCGGGCTCGTGGTGCCAGGCGGCCGCCTCCACCATCACCTCGGGCAGCTCCCAATCGCTGAGGAGGGCGGCACCCACCTCACCGTGGTCGAGGTCGAAGACCAGCCGTTCCGCCTCGCGCATGGGGATGCGCTTGCTGCGCGAGAGGGCCACCATCACCCGCAACAGCTCGGGGATGCGCACCGCCATCACCAGGCGGCCGATGTCGTGCAGCAGGCCGGCGACGAACAGGCGCTCGCTGTGCAGCACGCGGGCGGCCGCGCCACGTGCCAGCGTGCGGGCGATGCAGCCGACGCGCACCGAGTGGCGCCAATAGGCTTCGAGGAAGGCGCGATCGCCGGCGAGAGTGGCGAAGTTGTTGATGACGGAAGTGGCCAGCACCAAGTCGCGCAGCTCCCGGCTGCCGATGACGGTGATGGCGCGGGTCACCGTCTCCACTTTGGCGGCGAGGCCGTAGTAGGCGCTGTTGGCGATACGCAGCAGTTGGGAGGTGAGGGCCGGGTCACGCTGGACGACGCGTGCCATGTCTTCCGCCGAACAAGTCTCGTCCTCGGCCATCTGGTTCACCTGCAGGCAGACATCCGGCAGGGATACCAATTGCGACACCCCCCGGGCCAACTCCGTTGCACTGATGGGCATGGTCTTTCCCTCGTCCTGGATGCTGCGCCACGGGGCGCCTTGCATGGCATATCGCCAGGACGACGGGATTCTTTACTCCGCCCGCGCTCGAATCACCGACGGTAGAGTCGGTCCACGTCGCGCACCGCGCCGCGATCGGCGGAGGTGGTCATGGCCGCATAGGCGCGCAGGGCGTCGGACACCGGTCGGTTGCGGTCCACCGGTCGCCAGGCCTGGTCGCCGCGCGCCTCCATGGCTCGCCGGCGCGCGGCCAGGGTCTCCTCCGAGACGGCCAGGTGGATGCGCCGGTTGGGGATGTCGATCTCGATGGTGTCGCCCTCTTCCACCAGGGCGATGGGGCCACCCTCCGCCGCCTCGGGGGAGACGTGGCCGATGGAGAGCCCGGAGGTGCCGCCGGAGAAGCGGCCGTCGGTGACCAGAGCGCAGGCCTTGCCCAACCCCTTGGACTTCAGATAGCTGGTGGGATAGAGCATCTCCTGCATCCCTGGCCCGCCGCGTGGGCCCTCGTAGCGGATGACGACCACGTCGCCGGGCTCGATGCGGTCACCGAGGATGGCCTCCACCGCCGCCTCCTGACTCTCCATGACCCGCGCCCGACCGCGGAAGGTGAGGATGGACTCGTCCACCCCGGCGGTCTTGACGATGCAGCCATTGGGGGCCAGGTTGCCGTACAGCACCGCCAGGCCCCCGTCCTTGGAATAGGCGTGCTGCACGTCGCGGATGCAGCCGTGGGCGCGGTCCAGATCCAGAGAGGGATAGCGGCGCTCCTGGCTGAAGGCCTCGGTGGTGGGCACGCCCCCGGGGGCGGCACGGTAGAAGCGCTGCACCGTCTCGTCGTCGGTGCGGCGCACGTCCCACCGCTCCAGGGCCTCTCCCAGGGTGGGGCTGTGCACGGTGGCCACCTCGCGGTGGATGAGGCCGGCGCGGTCCAGCTCTCCGAGGATGGCGAAGATGCCGCCGGCGCGATGCACGTCCTCCATGTGGTACTTCTGGGTGGCCGGGGCCACCTTGCACAGGTTGGGTACGCGCCGGGAGAGGCGGTCGATGTCGGCCATGGTGAACTCCACCTTGCCCTCCTGGGCGGCGGCCAGGAGGTGGAGCACGGTGTTGGTGGAACCGCCCATGGCGATGTCCAGACTCATGGCGTTCTCGAAGGCCTCGAAAGTGGCGATGGAACGGGGCAGGACCGAGCTGTCGTCCTTTTCGTAGTAGCGACGGGTGATGTCCACGATGAGGCGCGCCGCGTGCAGGAAGAGCTCCTCGCGGTCGGCGTGGGTGGCCACCAGGGAGCCGTTGCCGGGCAGGGCCAGACCCAGGGCCTCCATGAGCGAATTCATGGAGTTGGCAGTGAACATACCGGAGCAGGAACCGCAGGTGGGGCAGGCGGAACGCTCGATGGCGGCCACTTCCTCATCGGGGGCCTGGGGGTCGGCCGCCACCACCATGGCGTCTACCAGGTCCAGGGCCAGCTCCTCCCCGTTCCACACCACCTTGCCCGCCTCCATGGGCCCGCCGGAGACGAACACGGTGGGAATGTTGAGGCGCAGGGCCGCCAGCAGCATCCCCGGAGTGATCTTGTCGCAGTTGGAGATGCACACCAGGGCGTCGGCGCAGTGGGCGTTGACCATGTACTCCACCGAGTCGGCGATGAGCTCGCGCGAGGGCAGGGAATAGAGCATCCCCCCGTGGCCCATGGCGATGCCGTCGTCGATGGCGATGGTGTCGAACTCCTTGGCCACCGCCCCGGCGCGCTCGATCTCTCGCGCCACCAGTTGCCCCAGGTCCTTCAGGTGCACGTGCCCGGGCACGAACTGGGTGAAGGAATTGGCCACCGCGATGATGGGCTTGCCGAAATCGTCGTCACGCATTCCGGTGGCCCGCCACAGGGCGCGGGCACCGGCCATGTTGCGTCCATGGGTGGTGGTGCGGGAACGGTACTGGGGCATGGAACGGTCCTCCTCTTGCGAGGGGCGGATTATATCAGTTGGGCGGGTGCCCAGGAGGCGGACAAGAAACAAGTTGCATTCAGAATAAATCTTAATAAAACGCCCAAATTGGCCAGAAATCCCTATTTTTATCTAGTTTGCCCCATCCCGACAAAAAAACGGCGCCGCGACCGTCCCGGCCGGGGCGCCGATACATAACCGACTGATTATGAAACAGATTAGACCGTCATCGCGTAATTGGCGATGAGCACTACGGTCAGGGCGATACCAGCGACGTTGGCGAGGGCAGCCAGCTTATAACTCATGTCCAGTTCCTCCTGACAGGATGTTATGCCGTTTTTTCATCTGTTCCGGGACATACCCGTCTCTCGACAGAATACATCCCTTACCCCTGATTTCCACAAAACAAGTAATAAAAAAGCCCTTCGGGACCGGAAAATAGGCCCATATTCCTTGCGGAAACCGTGTCTTCATATGAAGACACTTCATTTTTTACAAAAGATCAATTCCCGATGCAAGCAGTTTGTTAATCTTTTTTCTTGGGAATCTCGCCAGCCTATAATTTTCAATGATTTGCCCGACTGGTAAGATGGCGCCACCTCCCTTCGAGGCCCGCATCGTGGACGACCCGGATCGTTACGTACTTTGGTTCCGTCGCTCCTCGCCCTACATCTACAGTCACCGGGGGCGCACCTTCGTGATCCTGGTGGAGGGCGAGGCAGTGACGCGGGATGACTTCGCCCATCTGGTGGGCGACATCGCCCTCCTCCACGCCCTCGGCATCCGGGTGGTGGTGGTGCACGGCGCCCGCCCGCAGATCGACCGGCGCCTCGCCGAAGCGGGGGAGACGACCCGGTACGAAGGCGACCTGCGGGTCACGCCGGCGGCGCACCTACCCTGGGTGATGGAGGCCGTGGGCCGCGTGCGTGCCCTGTGGGAAGGACGTCTCTCCATGGGCATGACCCATCCCCCCCTGGCCGGTGCGCGCCTGCGGGTAGCCGGTGGCAACTACGTCGTCGCCCGCCCGGTGGGAGTACGGGGAGGGGTGGATTTCGAACATACCGGCGAGGTGCGGCGGGTGGACGGCGAGGCCATCGCCCGCGCTCTGGACGAAGGCCAGGTGGTGCTGATTTCACCATTGGGTTATTCCCCTACCGGGGAAGTGTTCAATCTGCGCGCCGAGGAGGTAGCCACCGCCACCGCCGTGGCCCTCAAGGCCGACAAGTACCTGTGCCTCGCCGCGACGTCGCTGCCCTGCGACGAGGCGGGCCGGCCCATCGTCCAGATGGGGCTGGAGGCGGCGACCCGCTGGCTGGAGGCGGACCTCGGTACGGCGGACACCCGCCGCCACCTGCGCGCAGCTCTCTATGCCTGCCGTCATGGGGTGCAACGCGCCCACCTGCTGGATCAACGCCGCGACGGCGCCTTGTTGTTGGAACTGTTCACCCACGAGGGAGTGGGTACCCTCGTTACCGGCGAACCTTTGGAGAACATCCGCCGTGCCGCCGTGGACGACATCGGCGGCATCCTCTCCCTCATCGAGCCCCTGGAGACTGCCGGCGTGCTGGTACGTCGTTCACGGGAGCGTCTGGAGCAAGAGATCGACCACTTCCTCCTCGCCGAGGTGGACGGTCGCATCATCGCCTGTGCCGCCCTTTATCCGGATTTCGAACACCGCGTGGGTGAGCTGGCCTGCTTGGCAGTGGACCCGGAGTTTCGCCGTCAGGGCTGGGCCGATCGCCTGTTGCGCACGATCCTGCGTCGGGCACGCGAGACCGGCCTGGAACGCTTGTTCGTCCTCACCACCCAAGCCGAACACTGGTTTCGCGAACGGGGTTTCCAGCCGGCACGGGTGGAAGACCTGCCCCGCCAGCGCCAAGCCCTCTACAACTGGCAACGCAACAGCAAGGTCTTCATCAAAGACCTGAACTGAGCAGGAGGCCCGCCATCCATCCCGGACAAGGACGCCCTCTCCGCCGCGCCCTCCCCT
>WFVN01000186.1 GCA_015491615.1 Gammaproteobacteria bacterium | reverse complement strand
GTTGTCCCCCTCCCCGCTCCTCCATCCCCCTGGCATCCTTATCTGGAAAGGATCAAAAAAAGCCAGCCGTCTCCGGCTGGCTTCAAAGGCGTGTGTAGCCCTTCGGTTTTTATTTGGCCAGGCCGAGGATGAAATCGACCAACTGTTCGATGTCCGCGTCCTTGACGCGCGGGGAATAAGGGGGCATGGGCACACCCTTGGTCACTTCCGTCCAGTTGCCCTTGCCGCCCTTCTTCACACTTTCGATGAGGGCCGCTCGGGCACCTCCGTCACCCTGGTAACGCTTGGCCACGTCCATCCAGGCGGGGCCGACCACCTTACGGTCGATGGCGTGGCAGGCGGTGCAGCCGCTCTTCTTGGCCAGCGGCGGCATTTCGGCGGCCTGGACGGTGGAAGCGCCGAACACCAGCATCGCGGCAGCGGGGATACCCAACCATTTGATCTTCATCTTTACTCTCCTCCCAAAAACGGAATTTGTTTTTCCCCCCTTCCTCCGATGGCACGAGCCATCGGGGGCACAGTAACGCCGTGGTAACGGCGATCCCGGCGCCTTCGGCGCGGTGGCCGTAAGGCAAGGACGCGTCTTTATGCCATGTCCCCGTTCCGGGTGTCAAGAATGGTTCAGCTTTGGTTAATCACTCCTATGGCAAGCGCAGTTTTGCTTCCGTCTCCACCTTCCCTACAATCGTTCCTCATGCTCCGCTTCCTCTCTCTGCTCCTCGGCCTGCCAGTCGCCGTACTCGCCGTGCCGCCACCCTCCGGTGACTTGGCCGCCCTGGGGATGGGCGGGGCGGGTGCGGCCCTGGCGGACGTGGATTACCGTCCGCGCCTCAACCCCGCCGCCGGCGCCCTGGCCAGCGACCGGGACGACGTACACCTGCGCCTGGGATGGAGCCCCCGTGGGCGTACACCGTGGCGGGGCGGCGACTCGCCGGTGGAGGATCGGCGCCTGTTGGGCGGTGAGTTGGGACTACCCCATCTGCCCGTCTCCCTGGGTGCTTTCACCCAGGCCCGCTTTACCCGTATGCAGGGGCCGGACGGGCCTGAATTGGTGACGCGGGAGGCATGGCGCATCGAGAGTGGCGCCGACGTGGCGCGCCTATGGATGGACCGGGCGGGACAAGGGCAGCGCCTGGGGGTGGGAGTGAGCGCCAAGCTGGTGAGTCTGCGCCTGCGTGCCGCCCGTGAGGCGATCGCCACGGCCGATCCCGCCCGTCCTCCACTCGATCGCGTCCATGACGGGCGCCTGGACCTGGACGTGGGCGCCCTGGGGACCTGGGCCTTCCGCTGGCGTGGGGCGCTGGTAGTGCGGGATCTGTTCGCCGGTACGATCCCCTGGCCCGACGGGCAAGGGCGGCTGGCGGACGGCCCCTCGGCCATCGCCGCCCTCGCCTGGCGTGGGGCGCGCTGGTCCTGGGCCTTGGACTTGGATCTCGTCGCTCGCCATCGGGGCCTGGGGGCGCGCGAGCGGCGCCTGGCCTTCGGAATTGCCTGGGCAGTCGGCGAACGCTTCACTCTGCGCGCGGGCCTCGCCCCGGACCTCCTCGGCCATGGGGCCCTGCGCTTGGCGGGGGGGGCACGGCTGCGCTGGAGAGGCCTGGCCGTGGAAGCGGCGGCGCAAAAACAAGGCCCAGGGGGTCCGTTCACCGCCCTGGGCCTGGAGTGGACCTTTTGAGTCCGCGGAGATTTACGGCTGTTGGACCCAGGTGGCCTGTTCGCCGCCCAGGTCGAAGGTGTAATCGCCGTTCACGGTGGTTTTCACCACCACCGGCATGGTCACGCCTTCGGCCACCTCCAGGTTGAGGACCAGGGTGTAGTCGTCCACCTGCTCCCAGGTACCGCCGATGGGCTGATCGTTGGCGATCTGCAAGTCCGGATCGTCGAACTGGATGTTCGCGTTGAGAGTACCGTCTTCGTTGAAAGTGAGGGCGGCCGTTTCGGAACCGCCACTTCCGTTCATGGAAAGTGTCGCGCCGGCCACGCTCTCACCGCCGATGCCCAGGTTGGCCACCAGACTTGGGCGTGCCGAATAATCGGCGTCCGCCGCGCTCACCGGTCCCGCCTTGAACTTGCCCACCAGATCGCGCACGTCCACTTTGTTACTGCGCAAGTTGGAGAGGTAAGTGGCGTCCCCGGCCAGGGTGAGGGCGTTCTGGACGCTGTTCGGCAGGTTCGAGTCCAGGGGAACGGCGCTGTCGCGCATGAGAGCGGTCACCACCTCCAGGGCACGCGCGCGGGCCTCCACGTCGCCCTTGTTGCTCACCCCCGAGGCGAAGAGGTCGCGGGCGAGGGTGGCCAGTCGAACGCCCCAGGCGGCCAGGTCCTGCTTCTCCTGGGCACTCAGGCCACCCGTGAGACCGGCAGCCTGGATGGCCTGTTCGGCCAACTCGATGGCCCGCTCCAGGCGCGTGGCATTGGTGAGGAGGGTGTCGCTGTCCTCGCTCGGATTCTCGGCGTACACCTGCGCCAGGGCTTCGTAAACGAAGTGGCTGGCGTCGGCAGGCTGGTCGGCACCGCCGAACTGGTTGGGATGGGCCGCTTGGATGCGCGCGGCGAGCACGTCCACCAGTTTGTGGATCTGCCAGGCCTGTTTCACCGCAGCCAGATCGACGGCGGCCACGGCGTCGTTCTCGTCGCTGCGGTCGGCGGCCACCGCCAGATCGGTGAGAAGGTCGCCGCGAACCTCGTCCGCGGCGAGACCCTCGTTGGTGAGCCAGGTTTCCACGCCCGTGGCGTCCATGGCGTCCAGCAGGGAGGTGAGGGGGTTGACCACTACGTCGGCGGCGCCGTCGCCCACCTGGGCCAGGTCCGCTTTCACGCTGAGGGAGCCTTCGAAGGGCTCGCCGGTGATGCGGTCGTAGCCGCCGCTGACGCGGATGAGCACCTCGCCCAAGGCAGCGGGGACGGCCAAGCAGTGGACGCGCTTGCTGTCGCCGGCGGGGAGGTTGCAGTAATCCGTCCGATCGATGGGATTGTAGGTGTAGTAGCCGTCGCCGTCGGTGATGGCGCTGGGCTCCCAGGCGTCCAGGGCGTTGTTGCCGTTGGTGTCCACGAACACCACGGCGCCGGCCAGGTAGCCGTCCACCGCCCTGCCGGTAACCTGGGCCTCGCCGCCGGTACCGGTGTCCTGGGGGGTCATGGTGCAGCCGCCCAGCAGGCCGAGGGCGGCCAGGATCGCTAGGGGCTGTCGTTTCTTGGAGAGGTGGTTCATGGCTCGCTCCTCGCGGATCCGTTCAGAAAGTGAGCTCGACGCCCAGGTTGAGGGCCAGCTTGCGGGGTAACTCGGTGTCGGTGTTGTAACGCATGGTGTCGATGCCGTAGGCCACGTCCAGGTTCACCGATTTGAACAGGGTCAGGCCGAGGCTGGCGTAGCCCAGTTGAGTACCCACCAGGTTCTGGTGATAACCCAGGCGGAAACCGGGCAGGAGCCAACTGCGGGTGGCGTAACCGGCGGATACCCCCACCATCTGGATCTCGTTGCCGAGGGGATCGTGCACCGGATTGGCGTCGGCGGTGACCCCCACCAGCCAGGCGCGGTCGTCGGTGAACAGGGCCGCTTCCAGTTTCACCTGCGGGTCCATGACCCAGGTCTCCTGCAGATCGATGCGGTCGGCGTGCAGTTGGGCGATGTAGCAACTGTCCTGGCTGGCGCCGCTCAATTGATCGCAGTCGGTGCCGATGGGCTCGTATTTGAAACTGGGTTGATTGAGGTTCTTGAAGGTGGCCCCGAGGCGATGGTTGTTCCCCACCAGCAGCAGGCCCAGATCCACACCGAAGCCGGTTTGCAGGGCGCGGTCTTTGTTGAGTTCGTCCTGCACTAGCTGGTCGAACTGGTCGGCCACCGCCACCCCGGCGAGGGTCTTGGCCAGGCCGACGCCGTAGTAGTTGCCGCGCACGCCACCGTAGAGGTGGCCGAGACCGCCCAGGTCGAAGAGACTGCGGCTGTAGGCGAGGGAGATCTCCGCCACGGTGGCCGCCTTGAGGTAGAGGGCACTGTCGGTTTTGGGCTGGAAGCCGCCGTCCACCAGGACCACTTCGGTGGGGCCGTCGAGGACGGAGAGGCGGGTCTGCACGGAGACGTTGGCGTCCACGGTGACGGCCCCCCAGCCGTTGCCCATGACGTACAGGGGCGTAAGGGGTACCTGCACCGCCGCCCCCACGTTGAGGAGATAAGGCTGACTGCCCAGGGTGGCCACCAGATCGTCGATATCTTGCTTGAGTTCGCCGGCGAGAGTGAAATCGGAGGTGATCTGGTCCAGCTTGCCGGACACATCCTGCACCCGTTGCTCCAGGTTGGGCACGTCGCCGATCTCGGCGCTCATGCCCACCGAGCTGAAGACACCGAAACCGAAGCCGCCACCGAAGGCGGTCCCACGGCTGGCGGCGGTGGCCGGGTTGGCCGCGTAGGCCACTACGTTCTGGGGATTGGACATCTCGCCGAAGGTGAGATTGGGCCCAGGGGGCTGAAACAGGGGGCCGGCCATGACGGCGGTGCTCGCCAGTGCCAGGCCGGTGGCCAGGATCAGTGATCGCATCCGTCTCTCCTTGATGTGCCTTGCGGGCCCGCGCCCGCCCGTGCTTGGTATCGGCGGAGAGCGCTGTCCTTTGAAGGGCAGCGGGGATGGATTTTGTTAAACTTGTCACGTGCCGACCGGACGGAGTCGACGCACGTTTTTCCCTGCGAGGCCTGCTATGAAGTTCGACTGCCCTCACTGCCAACGTCCCACCTTCGGTCTCAAGGACAAGCTCCTGGCGGGTAAATGGATCGACGTGAACTGCGCCGAGTGCGGGGGTCGTTCCTGCAATCAACCGGTGTTCCTGGCCCTGCTCTATTTCGCTTTCGTGTGGAACTTCCTCCTGTTCGGCTATCTGGCCTACATCGAGTACCAGATGGGCGAACCGAAGATGGCCGCCATTTACGCCTCGGTGATGGTGATCGGCTGGATCGCTCTGGAGGCGATCGGCCTGTGGATCCCTCTGTCCCGCATGCGGGCGCGCGAGGCGGGCAAGAAACCGGCGGACGATCCCCACGTATGAGTGGGATCCTGGGGGTGGGTATCGCCACCCTGGACATCGTCAACGAGGTGGCGCATACACCCGGGGAGGACGAGGAAGTACGTGCCCTCGCCCAGCGCCGGGTGCGCGGCGGCAACGTCACCAACACCCTGGTGGTCCTCGCCCGCCTGGGGCATCGCTGCACTTGGGCGGGCACCTGGGCGGAAGAGCCGGACGCGCGGGTGATCCTCGACGATCTGGCCCGCCACGGCATCGACGTGAACCCGTCCCTGGGGGTACCCGGCGGCAAAGTGCCCACCTCCTACGTGACCCTCTCGCGGGAGAACGGCGCCCGCACCATCGTCCACTACCGGGACCTGCCCGAGTACCCCGCCGCTGCCTTCCTGGAGCTGCCCCACCGGGCCTTCCAGTGGATCCATTTCGAGGGGCGAGCGGTAGACGAGCTGGGCGGCATGCTCCACCATCTGCACGAGCACCATCCCGCCCTGCCCCGTTCCCTGGAGGTGGAAAAACCGCGTCCGGGGATCGAGGCCCTGTTTCCCCTCGTCCCTCTCCTGGTGTTCTCTCCCGTTTATGCCCGTCACCGGGGCTTCGGGGCGCCGGAGCCCTTCCTGCGTGCCGTGCGCGAGACGGCCCCGGAGGCGGTATTGGTGTGCACCTGGGGAGAAGAAGGGGCCTGGGCGCTGCTGTCCGACGGGACCCTGCTGCACGCCCCGGCCCATCCGCCGGCGCGGGTGGTGGACACCCTGGGGGCCGGCGACACTTTCAATGCCGGTCTCATCCACGCCCGCCTGCAGGGCCTGGACTGGCTCCAAACTCTGGACTTGGCCAATCGCCTGGCCGGCCACAAATGTGGCCTCACCGGTTTCGAGGGGGTGGAGGCGGCCCTCGCCTAGTCGGCCTCACCCCAGCGGCGACCCAGTTCGTGGGGCACCTCCAGGTGGTCGAGGATGCGCGCCACCACGAAGTCCACCAGTTCCTCTACCCGCTGCGGACGATGGTAGAAACCGGGGTTGGCGGGGAGGATGGTGACCCCGAGGCGGGCCAGCTTGAGGAGGTTCTCCAGATGGATGGCGGAAAAGGGGGTCTCCCGGGGGACCAGGATCAGGCGCCGCCCTTCCTTGATGGCCACGTCGGCGGCCCGTTCCAGGAGGGAGCGGCTGTGACCGTGGGCGATGGCCGCCACCGTGCCCATGGAACAGGGGCACACCACCATCGCCCGCGGGGCGTTGGAGCCGGAGGCCACTGGCGCCATCCACTGGGCGTTGCCGAACACCCGCAGGCGCCCGCCGCAGTCCCAGCGTTCGCTCAAGAACCGCTCCGTCTCCTGGGGAGGCCCGGGGAGATCCAAGTCGGTCTCGGTGGCCAGCACCACCCGCGCCGGCGGCGAAACCATGAGGAAGACCGTCTCCCCCGCCGCCAGCAGGCATTCCACCAGGCGCAGGCCGTAGGCGACCCCGGAGGCGCCGGTGAGGGCCACGGCGACGGCTTTACGGGCGTCCATCCAGGGCCTCCAGGAGGCGCCGGTGGATACCGCCGAAAGCGCCGTTGGACATGATCAGCACCTCGTCCCCGGGCACCAAGGTGGCGGCCAGGCGCGCGACGATGGCCGCCACCGAATCGAACACCTCCGCCTTCGGGCCCAGGGAGGCGAGGGCCTCGGCCAGGGACCAGTCCTGCCCCTCCGGCTGCAGGGCCAGGACGCGGTCGGCCGCCGCCAGGCTGGGTGCCAGGCGGTCCCGGTGCACGCCCATGCGCATGGTATTGGATCGGGGCTCGATGACGGCGACGATGGGACGATCGCCCACCCGCCGGCGCAGGCCCGCCAGGGTAGTGGCAATGGCGGTGGGGTGATGGGCGAAGTCGTCGTACACCCGGATCCCACGCACCTCGCCCACCTGCTCCAGGCGACGCTTGACCCCAGGGAAAGTACCCAGGGCCTCGGCCCCCAGCGTCAGGGGCACGCCGGTGTGGCGGGCCGCCGCCTTGGCGGCGAGGCCGTTGGCGAGGTTGTGGTCGCCCACCAGGGACCAGCGCACCTCGGCCACCGGCGCCCCGTGTTCCTCCACCCGGAAGGCGGAGCCGTCCGCCGCCAGGGGCACGGCCCGCAGGGCGGGGGCGTGGCCCACCCGCTCCACCGGGGTCCAACAGCCCATCGCCAGGAGGCGGTCCACGTTGACGTCGCCGGCCGGGACGATGATCCGGCCGGTGCCCGGCACGGTGCGGATCAAATGATGGAACTGCCGCAGGATGGCCTCCAGATCGGGGAAGATGTCCGCATGATCGAACTCGATGTTGTTGACGATCAGGGTCCGCGGTCGGTAGTGGACGAACTTGGAGCGCTTGTCGAAGAAGGCCGTGTCGTATTCGTCCGCCTCGATGACGAAGAAGGGGTCGCTGCCCAGGCGCGCCGAGCGACCCAGTCCCAGGGGCACACCGCCGATGAGGTACCCCGGGTCGAGCCCCGCCTGGTCCAGGATCCAGGCCAATATGCTGGCGGTGGTGGTCTTACCGTGGGTGCCGGAGACGGCCAGCACCCAACGGCCGGCGAGGACCTCGCGGGCGAGGACCTCCGGTCCGGAAACATAGGGCAGGCCCCGGTCCAGGGCCGCCTCCACCGCCGGATTGCCCCGCGACAGGGCGTTGCCGATGATCACCAGGTCGGGGGCCGGCTCCAGTTGCGCGGGATCGAAGCCCTCGGTGAGGGGGATGCCCGCCTCGCGCAACTGGTCGGACATGGGGGGATAGACGTTGGCATCGGCGCCGGTGACCCGGTGGCCACGGGCCTGCAGCAGTTGCGCCAGTCCGCCCATGAACGTACCGCAGATACCCAGGATGTGGATGTGCATGGATCAACCCGCCTGCAGGAACAAGGCGTTCATCACCTTGAAGGAAATGTAGAAATACACCAACGACACCATCACCCCCGCCAGCAGGGGTACGTCCAGGGCATGACGGAGGATATGGCCGTAGACGAGGATCTGCCAGGACACGAATGACAACCAGAGTAATCCCTGGAACACCACCAGAGCCCCCTCGTCGGTGTGCAGGGCACCGAGGATGGGAAAGGCGATCAGCCCCAGGATGGCGCCGGCGCCGGCCAGAGCGGTGATGGTCTGGACGGCGCGCCCGGGCACGTCGCGGATCCACAGGGCGATGTGGGTAAGGGCCACGAGGACGAAGGCATCGACGGACGCAGCCAGAAAGGCGTTCCACAGGGCCAGTTGCACCTGTGCATCGAGGGTGCTCGCACCCACGTAGGCGGCCAGGGCCAGGAGCTCCAGGGTGACGGAGGCGGGCAGATCCTGGGGGTTGGCGCGCAACAGGCACAGGCGCCAGAACTGGGCGAGGAGCCGCATCATTCCGGCAGTCTATCAAATCGCATGCCGGCGGCGTCTATTCTACCGTCACCGACTTGGCCAGATTGCGCGGCTGGTCCACGTCCGTACCCTTGATGAGCGCCACGTGGTAGGCCAGCAATTGCAGCGGCAGGGTGTAGAGGACCGGAGCGAGGAGGCCGGCGCGTTCCGGCATGTGCACCACACGGGTCTGTCCGTCGCCGGTGAATCCGGTATCCGGACCGGCGAAGCAGATGAGCTCTCCGCCGCGCGCGCGCACTTCCTGGAGGTTGGACTTGAGTTTCTCCAGAAGGCTGTCCTGGGGCGCCACCGCTACCACCGGCATGCGCTCGTCCACCAGGGCCAGAGGACCGTGTTTGAGTTCTCCGGCGGGGTAGGCCTCGGCATGGATGTAGGAGATCTCCTTGAGCTTCAAGGCCCCTTCCATGGCGATGGGATAGTGGGCGCCGCGCCCCAGAAAGAGGGCATGTTCCTTGTCCGCCAGTTCTTCGGCCACCGCCTCCACCGGCCCGCCCAGGGCCTCCAGCCAACGGGCACAGGCCCCGGGTAGGTGCTCGAGGGCGGCGATCCAGCGCCCGATCGTCTCCTCGTCCAGGCCCCGACGACGCCCCAGCACGGCCACCAACAGGGCCATGGCTACCAGCTGGGTGGTGAAGGCCTTGGTGGAGGCGACGCCGATCTCCGGGCCGGCGCGGGTGAGGAAGGTCAGGTCGGAGGCGCGCACGAGGGAACTCTCGGGCACGTTGCAGATGGCCAGGGCTGGGCCGAAACCGCGTGCACGGGCCTCCGCCAGGGCGGCCAGGGTATCCGCCGTCTCCCCGGACTGGGACAGGGTCACCACCAGGGTGTCCGCCTCGGCCACCGGTTCCCGGTATCGGAACTCCGAGGCCACCTCCACTTGGCAAGGGACGCCGGCCAGGGCCTCCAGCCAATAGCGCCCCACCAGTCCGGCGTGGTAGCTGGTACCGCAGGCGATGATACGCACTGAACGCACGTGGTCGAAGATGGCGCCGGCCTCGGCGCCGAACACCTCGTCGGGCATCTGGCCGTTGACGATGCGACCTTCCAGGGTGTCCGCCAAGGCGCGGGGCTGTTCGTAGATCTCCTTCTCCATGTAGTGGCGGTAGGCGCCCTTCTCCGCCGCCTCGACACTGATTTGCGAGGTCTTCACGGGGCGCTCCACCTCGCGCCCTCTAGCGTCGAAGATGCGCAGGCCGTCGCGCCGCAGTTCGGCCACGTCACCCTCTTCGAGGAATACGAAACGGTTGGTGACCGGCAACAAGGCGGTCACGTCGGAGGCGAGGAAGTGCTCGCCGATACCGATACCAATGACTAGAGGCGAGCCGCGACGGGCGGCGACGAGACTGTCGGGGTCGTCCACTGCCATCACCGCCAGGGCGTAGGCGCCTTCCAGGTCCTTCGTGGCACGCTGCACGGCGGTGAGGAGATCGCCGGTCTCCCTCAGGCGATCGAATATCTGATGCACCACCACTTCGGTATCAGTATCGGAAGTGAAACGGTGGCCGGTGGCACGCTGCGCTTCCCTCAGGGCCTCGTGGTTCTCGATGATGCCGTTGTGCACCAGCGCCACCCGCCCCTGGCAGAGGTGGGGATGGGCGTTGCGGTCGGCCGGCTCCCCATGGGTGGCCCAGCGGGTATGGGCGATGCCGATGCGGCCAGAGAGGGGCTCCTTCTGCAACAGCTCCACGAGGGCTGCCACCTTGCCCCGGGTGCGCAGTCGCTGCAAACACCCACCGTCGTTCCCCAACACGGCCAGACCAGCGGAGTCGTAACCGCGATACTCCAAACGCCGCAGTCCCTCCAGAAGGATGGGGACCACGTCCCTTTGGGCGATCGCCCCGACGATGCCACACATGTCACGCTTCTCCCTTGTTGCGCTTCTGGGGCCGCCGCCAACCCTCGCGCGTCTCCTGCGGTACACGGCTGAGGGTGAGGGCATGGGGCGGCGCGTCCCGGGTGATGGTGGATCCGGCACCGATGGTGGCCCCCTCGCCGACGATCACCGGCGCGACCAGTTGCGTGTCCGAGCCAATGAAGGCGCCGTCCCCGATCACTGTGCGGTGCTTGTTGGCGCCGTCGTAATTGCAAGTGATGGTGCCTGCGCCGATGTTCACGTCCCGTCCCACATCGGCATCGCCTACGTAGGAGAGGTGATTGATCTTGCTGCCCTCGCCCACCTGGGCGTTTTTCAGCTCGACGAAGTTGCCCACCTTCACCTCCGAGGCAAGGTACGTGCCTGGACGCAAGCGGGCGAAAGGACCGATGGTCACGCCGGCCTCCGCCGTCACCGACTCCAGGACACTATGGGAGAGCACCCGGCAATCCGGCCCGAGGGTGACGTTTTTGAGGTGGCAGAAGGGGCCGATCTGCACCCCCTCGCCCAGGGACACGTCGCCTTCCAGGACGACGTCCACGTCGATGACCACATCCCGACCGGCCTGCACCCGTCCGCGCACGTCCAGGCGCGCCGGATCACGCAAGGTGACACCGGCGGCCATGAGGGCGTGCGACTGGCGTTTCTGGTACAGGCGTTCGATGTGGGCCAGCTGCCGGCGGTCGTTGACCCCGAGGAATTCGTCCGGCTCGCGTGGGTGGACGCTGGCCACCGCCACCCCCTCGCCCACGGCCATGGCTACCACGTCGGTGAGGTAGTACTCCCCCTGGGCGTTGTCGTTGTCCAGGTCCGCGAGCCAGCGGGAGAGGTGATCGGCATCGACAGCCATGACGCCGGTGTTGATCTCGTCGATGGCCCGTTCGGCGTCGTTGGCGTCCTTCTCCTCGACGATGGCGCGCAAGCTACCGTGCTCGTCGCGCACGATGCGCCCGTATCCGGTGGGATCATTCACCCGCGCGGTGAGCAGCGCCAGAGGCACCCGTTTCTGTGCATCGAGTAGATCACGCAGGGTCTCTGGCCTCAGCAGGGGCACGTCCCCATAGAGGACGAGCACCGTGCCCTTCGGTCGCACCGCCGCCATCGCCTCGGCCACGGCATGGCCGGTGCCCAGTTGCCGGGCCTGGTGTACCCAGGTGAGATCCGGGTCGGGGAAGGCCGCACGCACCTGTTCACCCCCATGACCGTGGACGACGACGATGCGCGCCGGCTCGAGGCATCGGGCGGTGTCGATGACGTGGGCGAGGAGAGGGCGCCCGGCGAGGTCGTGGAGGACTTTGGGCAGGGATGAGCGCATGCGGGTGCCTTGTCCGGCGGCGAGGACGATGACGGTCAGATCTTCCATGGACGTCTCTGAGAAACGGGCGGGACTGTATGAATCCGTTCAGTCTAGCACGGCTCGGGGGGCAAAAAGACAGGGGCGGCACAAGGCCGCCCCAGACTCCTTGACGACTTTCGCTGTCGAACCGATGGCTATCGTCAAAGCCCCTTCTTCTTGCGCATGTCCTGGATGGTGCGTAATTGCGCGATGGCCTCCGCCAGGACGCGCTCCGCTTCGGCCAGCTCTTCCTCACCCAGTTTCTCCTTGAGGGCCTGCTCGGCCCGTTTCTTGGCCTCCAGGGCGGCGGCCTCGTCCAGGTCCTTGGCGCGGATGGCGGTGTCGGAGAGGATGGTCACCACGTGCGGCTGCACCTCCAGGATCCCCCCGGAGACGTAGATGAACTGTTCCTCCCCTTCGCCCTCGGGCGGGACGATGCGCACCTCTCCCGGCCTGAGGGTAGTGAGCAGGGGCGCGTGGCGCGGGAGGATGCCCACTTCGCCGTCCGCCGCCGGCGCGAAGACCATCTGGGCGGTGCCGGAGTAGAGCTCCTCCTCCGCGCTGACTATGTCCACATGAATCGTCATTGCCATGGTGATCTCCCCTGGCGTTTATTGCATGGATTTGGCTTTTTCCACCGCTTCTTCGATGGTGCCCACCATGTAGAAGGCCTGTTCGGGGAGATGGTCGTATTCGCCCTCGACGATGCCCTTGAAGCCGGCGATGGTGTCCTTCAGGGGGACGTACTTACCGGGCGCGCCGGTGAACACTTCCGCCACGAAGAAGGGCTGGGAGAGGAAACGCTCGATCTTACGGGCGCGGGCCACGACCAGCTTGTCGTCCTCGGATAGCTCGTCCATGCCGAGAATGGCGATGATGTCCTTGAGCTCCTTGTAGCGCTGCAGTGTACCCTGCACCGCACGGGCCACCTGGTAGTGCTCCTCGCCCACCACCTGGGGATCCAATTGGCGGGAGGTGGAGTCCAGCGGGTCCACCGCCGGGTAGATGCCCAGCTCGGCGATCTGACGGGACAACACCACAGTGGCGTCCAAGTGGGCGAAGGTGGTGGCAGGCGATGGGTCGGTGAGGTCGTCCGCGGGCACGTACACGGCCTGCACGGAGGTGATGGAGCCGATCTTGGTGGAGGTGATGCGCTCCTGGAGGACACCCATTTCCTCGGCCAGGGTGGGCTGGTAACCCACTGCCGAGGGCATGCGTCCGAGCAGCGCGGACACCTCGGTACCGGCGAGGGTGTAACGGTAGATGTTATCGATGAACATCAGCACGTCGCGGCCCTCGTCGCGGAAGTATTCCGCCATGGTCAGTCCGGTGAGGGCGACGCGCAGGCGGTTGCCCGGGGGCTCGTTCATCTGCCCGTACACCAGGGCCACCTTGTCCAACACGTTGGATTCCTTCATCTCGTGGTAGAAGTCGTTACCCTCGCGGGTACGCTCTCCCACGCCGGCGAAGACGGAGTAACCGGAGTGCTCGATGGCGATGTTGCGGATGAGCTCCATCATGTTCACCGTCTTGCCCACGCCGGCGCCGCCGAACAGACCGACCTTACCGCCCTTGGCGAAGGGGCAGATGAGATCGATCACCTTGATGCCGGTCTCCAGCAGCTCGGTGGTGGGGATGAGTTCTTCGTAGGCGGGGGCCTTGCGGTGAATGCTCCAGCGCTCCTCGGACTCCACCGGGCCCTTCTCGTCCACCGGCTCGCCCAGGACGTTCATGATGCGCCCCAGGGTGCCTTTGCCCACCGGCACGGAAATGGGGGCACCGGTGTTGCTCACCTCCAGACCGCGCTTGAGGCCGTCGGTGGGACCCATGGCCACGCAGCGGACCACCCCGTCACCCAACTGCTGCTCCACCTCCATGATGAGGCCGGTGGATTCCACTTTCAGGGCGTCGTAAATCTCCGGTACCGACTCGCGCGGGAACTCCACGTCCACCACGGCGCCGATAATCTGAACGATCTTGCCTGTGCTCATGATCCTTACCCTCGAATGTCTGTAACTAGTTGCGAACCGGGGACTAAACCGCGGCGGCGCCGGCGACGATCTCGGAGATCTCCTGGGTGATCGCGGCCTGCCTGGCCTTGTTGTAGGCCAATTGCAAGTCGTTGATGAGCGTGCCCGCATTGTCCGAAGCCGCCTTCATGGCCACCATGCGTGCCGCCTGCTCGCACGCCACGTTCTCCACCACGCCCTGATACACCAGCGACTCCACGTAACGGGTGAGGAGCTGGTCCAGGACCGGGCGAGCCTCGGGCTCGTAGATGTAGTCCCAGTGGTGCTTGAGCTCTTCCGCCGGTTCCTCGGCGACGATGGGCAGCAACTGATCGACGCGCGGCTTCTGCGTCATGGTGTTGACGAATTCGTTGCTCACCAGGAACAAACGTTGGATCCGACCCTCGGTGAAGGCGTCGAGCATTACCTTGATGGTTCCGATCAGATCGGCGATGAGTGGCGCGTCTCCGAGATGCGAGGTCTGGGCGATGATATTGGTACCGAAGCGGGCGAGGAAGCTGGTTCCCTTCTGGCCGATGGTACATACGTCGATCTCGGCGCCCTTGTCTCGCCACTCCCGCATCGCCGTCACTGCCGTCTTCAGGGCATTGGCGTTGAGGCCACCACAGAGACCACGGTCGGTGGTGATGACGATGAATCCGACCCGCTTCACATCCGGACGATCCGTGAGGTAAGGATGCTTGTATTCCGGATGGGCGTGTGCCAGGTGGGCGATCACGTTGCGGATCTTTTCGCTGTACGGCCGCGATGCGAACATGCGATCTTGCGCCTTGCGCATCTTGCTCGCGGCGACCATCTCCATCGCACGCGTGATCTTCTGCGTGTTTTTTATGCTCTTGATTTTTTTGCGTATTTCCTTGCCGACAGCCATGGGCCGGACCCCGCTTTACCAGGTGGACGTGGCCTTGAACTTCTCGACCGCCTCGCGCATCTTCGCCGCGATTTCGTCGTTGTAGTCCGCCTTTTCGTTGATTTCCTTGAGCAGATCGGCGTAGTTGGCCTTGAGGTAAGAATGCAAGGCCGCCTCGAAATCGCTCACCTTGTTCACTTCCACATCGTCCAGATAGCCTTCGTTGGCCGCGAACAGAGAGAAGGCCATTTCGGCGATGGACATGGGCGAGTACTGTTTCTGTTTCATGAGCTCGGTGACGCGCTGTCCGCGCTCGATCTGCTTACGGGTGGCCTCGTCCAGATCGGAGGCAAACTGGGCGAAGGCCGCCAACTCGCGGTACTGGGCCAAGGCCAGACGCACACCGCCGCCGAGCTTCTTGATGATCTTGGTCTGCGCCGCGCCACCCACTCGGGACACCGACAGACCGGCGTTGATGGCGGGGCGAATACCGGCATTGAAAAGATCCGTCTCCAGGAAGATCTGCCCGTCGGTGATGGAGATGACGTTGGTGGGCACGAAGGCGGACACGTCGCCGGCCTGGGTCTCGATGATGGGCAGGGCGGTGAGCGAACCGGTCTTGCCCTTCACTTCGCCGTTGGTGAATTTCTCCACGTATTCGGCGTTGACACGCGCGGCGCGCTCCAGTAGGCGTGAGTGAAGGTAGAACACGTCACCGGGATAGGCCTCACGCCCAGGAGGACGACGCAGGAGCAGGGACACCTGACGGTAGGCCCAGGCCTGTTTGGTGAGGTCGTCATAGATGATGAGGGCGTCCTGACCGCGGTCGCGGAAGTACTCGCCCATGGCGCAGCCAGCGTAGGGAGCGATGAACTGCATGGCCGCCGGATCGGAGGCGGTGGCGGCGACGACGATGGTGTGCTCCAGGGCACCGTGTTCCTCCAGCTTGCGCACCACGTTGGCCACCGAGGAGGCTTTCTGCCCTACGGCCACGTAGATGCACTTCACGCCGGTGTCTTTCTGATTGATGATGGTGTCGATGGCCACCGCCGTCTTGCCGGTCTGGCGGTCACCGATGATCAGTTCACGCTGGCCGCGGCCGATGGGCACCATGGAGTCGACCGCCTTGAGGCCAGTCTGCAGGGGCTGATCCACCGACTGACGCTCGATGACGCCTGGGGCGATCTTTTCGATGGCGGAGGTCTCCTTCGCTTCGATGGGACCACGGCCGTCGATGGGATTCCCGAGGGCGTCCACCACGCGTCCCAGCAGGGCCTCGCCCACCGGCACTTCAAGGATGCGACCGGTGCACTTGACGCTGTCGCCTTCCGAAATCTTCAAGTAGTCACCCAGGACCACGCAACCGACGGAATCACGCTCAAGGTTGAGGGCGAGGCCGTAGACGCCGGAGGAGAACTCCAGCATTTCACCGGCCATGGCGTCGGAAAGGCCGTGGATGCGAGCGATACCGTCTCCGACGCTGACCACGGTACCTTCCGTGCGCGCCTCCACCACCGGCTCGAAACTCTCTATCTTCTGTTTGATCAGCTCGCTGATCTCGGAAGGACTCAGTTGCATGTTCATTCCCTCTTGAAAAAGGTAAACCTGCTCAGTGCGTCAATTCGCGCGCCAGGCGGTTGAGCTCACCCGCGACGGAGCCATCGATGACCAAGTCACCGGCCCGGATCACGGCGCCACCGATGAGGCGTTCGTCCACCTTCACCGTCATCTCCACCTCTTTGCCCAGGCGCTTGGCCAGAGCCGCGGCGATCTTCTTGGCGAGGGCGCCACGAACCTCGAAGGCGGACACCATCTCCACTTCGACGCGTTTCTCCGCCTCGTCTTCCAGGCGATGATAGATGCGGGCAATCTCCGGCAAGGCGGCCAGACGCCGGTTTTCCACGAGCAGACGCAGGAAATTCTTGCCTTGTTGGTCCAAGCGATCACCGCCCACCTCGAATAGCAGGGCCTGCAAGCGCTCGGGGGAGACCTTGGGACTGCCGATGAGGGCCGAGATCTCGGGTGTCTCCACGATGGCGGCGAGGAGGCCCAGGACCTCTCCCCATTCCTTCAGGCGTTTGTTTTCCTGGGCCAGCTTGAACACGGCCTGTGCATACGGTCTTGCAATGGTAGTCAGCTCCGCCATGGCAGCGCCCTTTTATGCTTGTAGTTGTGCGGCGAGATCCTCGAGGATCTTCGCATGGGCCTTGGCATCCACTTCTTTTTTGAGGATGCGGCTGGCACCGGTCACGGCCAGCTCGGCCACTTGCTGACGCAACTGTTCACGCGCGCGGTTCACTTCTTGTTCGATCTCAGCATTGGCCGCGGCGAGAATACGGTCGGCTTCGGAGCGCGCCTGCTGCTTGGCTTCTTCGACAATCTCGTTGGAGCGCTTCTGGGCGTTGGCGATGATCTCGGAGGCCTGCTGCTTGGCTTCCTCGATGACTTCCAGGGCGCGTTTTTGCGCCAGTTCCTGCTCTTGCTTGCCCTTCTCCGCCGCCGCGAGGCCGTCGGCGATACGCTTTTGCCGCTCCTCCAGGATCTTGGAGATCGGCCCCCAAAGCGTCTTGTTGACGAACCAGATGAGCAGAATGAACGCGACGATCTGCGCCAACAGGGTGACGGTGATGTTCATTATCCTTTCCCCTTGAACTCGATGGCCTTCGAGAAGGGCGCCCGCAGGCGCCCCCAGGCTTCATTCAGGCGCCAAGCGCGGATTGCAACGCACCAACGAAGGGGTTGGCGAACAGGAACCACATGGCGAACGCCAGGATGATGAAGGGGAAGGACTCCATCAAACCAGCGAAGATGAACATGTTGGTCATCAGGGCCGGGCGCATCTCCGGCTGACGGGCGATCCCTTCCAGGGTCTTGGCGCAGATGAGGCCCCAACCGATGGCCGAGCCCAGACCGGCGGCAGCCAGGATCACACCGACGCCGACGGCAGTGTAGGCATAGATGGTGGCGATCATTTCAGGTGTCATGGCAAGGTCTCCCTTAAGTGTCGATATGGATTGGTCAAGCTAGTAAGCCGAGGTATTCAGTGCTCTTCCTGGACGTGGGCCATCCCCAGATACACGATGGTGAGTACCATGAAGATGAACGCCTGCAGGGTGATCACCAGGAGGTGGAAGATCAACCAGGCCAGATCCAGAACCACCTGCAGCGGGAAGAGGAAAGCGAGGGCCAGGCCGAGACCCGCACTGCCCGCCAGCAGGGCGATGAGCAGGAACACGAGCTCGCCGGCGAACAGGTTGCCGAACAGTCGCAGGGCGAGACTGAGGGGCTTGGCCAGCTCTTCGATGGTGGTCATGACGATGTTGACCGGTACGAAGAACTTGCCGAAGGGATGGAACAGGAACATCTTCGCGTAGCCGCCGACCCCTTTGATCTTGAGGTTGTAGTACACGATCAAGGCGAAGACCGTCAGCGACAGGGCCAGGGTAGTGTTGAGGTCGGTGGTGGGTACCACCTTGAGGTATTGGATCCCGAGCAGACTCGCGATGGCGGGCAGCAGATCCACAGGAACGAGATCCATGAAGTTCATGAGCCACACCCACAGGAAGATGGTCAACGACAGGGGGGCGATGAGGGGGTTGTGGCCCGGAAAGGTGTCCTTCACCTGCTGGTCCACGAACTCGATGATGGACTCGACGAAATTCTGGAACCCACCCGGGACCGCGGGGTTGAGCTGCTTCTTTACCTTCAAGGCCATCCACACGATGACCCCGGCGGTGAGCAGGCTGAACAGGAGGGTGTCGACGTGCAGGGCCCAGAATCCGGTCGCCTTGTGTGTTACCGGATCGCATTGGCCCACGCACCAGTTGGTGAGGTGGTGCTGGATATACTCGACGGTACCACCGCCCGAGGACGACTCGGCCACGTTTTCCTCCCCCTTGTTCGTAGTTCGACTAGGCCTTCAGCGCGCGCAGATTGATCAGGTGCGCGGCATGGGCCAGACCGAATCCGACGGCGGTGGCCAGAGGCTCCAGGTCCACCACCGCCAAACCCAACAAAAACAGTGCGATCACCAGTATGAAGCGTACCGCAGCCCCACCGTAGAGGATCGCCTGCATCTTTTTCATGTCTTCGCCCGCCAGGCGCTCGGCCAATTGCATCCCCCGGCTCATGAGCAGGGTGGTGCTCAGGCTGATGAATGCGCCGTAGAGGGCGGACAGGGCCTGCCATTGCCCCTGCGTGAGGAACAACAGGCCCGCTACCGTGGCCGCCAGTAACTGCGTTTTGAGCAGACGCCTGGCGTTACTGGCGATCTCTTCGTTCACGCTATCGGTTCAGGTCCGGGTGGATCAGCAGCCGGTAGGCCTTCATCAGTCCGCCCAGGATTCCCATGAATCCGAGTATCAGCAGACCGATGGGTTGGCTGTCCAACCAGCGATCGACGGCGTAACCCAGGGCGAACCCCACCACCGACATGGATGTCATGATCGATCCGACCCCGATGAGCAGGGGCCCTAGCGATGGGGGCTTGGCCATGATTCGCCGTCCAAAACGGGGCGGGATTATAGCCTGCGCAGAAAACGGGCCGCAAGGCTTTTCACGGCCGATTTTCAACCGATGCGCTCAAGTATGCCGTCCAGTTCCTCGAGGGAGGAGTAACGGATTTCCAGCCGGCCCTTGTTCTTGCCCTGGGTGACGATGCGCACCGGCGCACCCAGGCGTTCGCTGAGGCGCTCCTGCAGGCGGCGCACGTCCGGATCCAGGGGGGCGGCCTTTTCCTTGGGCGGGGCGAGGAGCTGTTTCACCATCTGCTCGGTCTGGCGCACCGAGAGGCCGCGGGTGACCACCCGCCGCGCGGCCTCCGGCTGGCGCTCGTGGGGCAGGGCGAGGAGGGCGCGGGCATGACCCATTTCCAGGTCGCCGTGGTTGAGCATGCGCTTCACCTCGGGATGCAACCCTTGCAGGCGCAGGAGGTTGGTCACCGCGGTGCGCGAGCGGCCGATGGCGTCGGCCACTTGCTGGTGGGTCATCTGGAATTCGTCGATGAGGCGCTGCAGGGCGTTGGCCGCTTCCATGGGGGAGAGTTCCTCCCGCTGGATGTTTTCGATGAGGGACATGGCCACCGCGGCCTCGTCGGGCACCTCCCGCACCACCGCGGGGATCTCGTGCAGGCCGGCCAATTGCGCCGCCCGCCAGCGCCGCTCGCCGGCGATGATCTCGTAGCGGTCGGGTCCGATGGGGCGCACGACGATGGGTTGCACCACCCCTTGGGCGCGGATGGAGGCGGCCAGTTCTTCCAGGCGTTGCGGATCCATGTCTTCGCGTGGCTGGTAACGTCCCCGCTGTAGTTGTTCCACCGGCAGCTCGCGCAGGGAGGCGGCCTCGTCGGCGTCGTCCAGGGGGGTGCGCAAAAGGGCGTCCAGCCCGCGTCCCAGTTTCTTCTTGGCCATGGTGCGATGCGTCTCCGCTGTCAGGTGAGGGCCTCGGTCTCGCGCGCCTTGGCCTCGCGCCGCAGGAGTTCCCCGGCCAGGGCGAGATAGCCTTGCGCGCCGCGCGAGTTGCGGTCGTAGGCGATCACCGGGCGGCCGTGGCTGGGGGCCTCGGCGAGGCGGATGTTACGCGGGATGACGGTGCGGAAGACCTTGTCCCGGAAGTGGGTCTTGAGTTGTTCGGAGACCTCGTTGGTGAGGTTGCTGCGCGGGTCGTACATGGTGCGCAGCAGACCCTGGATGTGCAGGCGCGGGTTGTGGCGCCGGCGGATGCTGTCGATGGTCTCCAGGAGGGCGGACAGGCCCTCGAGGGCGAAGTATTCGCATTGCATGGGGATGAGCACCCCTTCGGCGGCCACCAGGGCGTTGACGGTGAGCATGTTGAGGGCCGGCGGGCAGTCCACGAGGATGTAGTCGTAGCGCTCGGCGACCGTCTCCAGGCAGGCGCGCAGGCGCCGTTCCCGGTCCGGCCGTTCCAGGAGGTGGACTTCGGCGGCGGTGAGGTCGCCGTTGGCGGGCACCAGGTCGTAGCCGCCCGCTTCGGAGCGGGTCACTACGGCGTCGAAGGGGGCCTCGCCCATGAGCAGTTCGTAGGCGCTCGTCTCCAGTTCGTGTTTGTCCACGCCGCTGGACATGGTGGCGTTGCCCTGGGGGTCCATGTCCACCAGGAGCACGCAGCGACGGGTAGCGGCCAGGGAGGCGGCCAGGTTGACGGCGGTGGTGGTCTTGCCAACGCCGCCCTTCTGGTTGGCCACGGCGATGATTCGGCTCACGGTTCGTTCCTCTCCGGCTGGGGTGGCGAGGGCTGGAGGACGACCAGGTGGCGGGCGCCCTCGGTGCCGGGTACGTTCAAGGGCGTGACCTGTTGCACCCGCCAATGGTCGGGCAGGCCCGTCAGTTCGTCCACTTCCGCGCGCCCCTTCATGGCCAGGATGCGACCGTCGGCGCGCAGCAGGTGACCCGCTAACTGGACGATGCGCCCCAGGGGGGCGAAGGCGCGGGCGGTGACGATGGCGTAGCGGCCCGTCTCGTCCGCCAGGGCCTCCACCCGCCCGTGCACCGCGCGCACCCGGTCGCCCAGGCCCAGTTCGCGCACCGCCTGGCGCAGGAATCGCACCTTTTTGCCCACGCTGTCCACCAGCAGGACGTTCCGGTCCGGTCGCGCCAGCGCCAGGGGCAGGCCGGGCAGGCCGGCGCCGCTGCCCACGTCGGCCAGGGGGCCGGGGGGCGCCTCGTCCAAATAGGGTAGCACGCTGAGGCTGTCCAGGAGATGGCGGTAGACCATGGCGCGCGGGTCCTTGACGGCGGTGAGATTGTAGGCCCGGTTCCAGCGCTGGAGCAGCGCCAGGTAGTCCAGCAGGGCCGACTGGACCTCGGGCGCCAGGGTCAGGCCCAGGACCGCGAGGCCCTGGTCGAGCTCCTGGGCGAGGTCGGGCCGGTCGTTCATCCAGTGCGACGCAGGCGTTTGAGGTGCACCAGCAAGAGGGAGACGGCGGCGGGGGTGACGCCGGGGATGCGCGCCGCCTGCCCTACGGTGGCGGGGCGCACGCGGGTGAGTTTCTCCTGCACCTCGCGCGAGAGGCCGGGCACGGCCTGGTAGTCCAGGTCCGCGGGGATGGGGTCCTCGAGGCGCCGCAGGGTGCGCGCGGCCTCGTCCTCCTGGCGCTGGATGTAGCCGGCGTACTTGGCCTGGATGGCCACCTGTTCGGCCACCCCCGGGGTCTCGCATGGGGGCAGCCCCAGAGCCGCCACCAAGGCGGGGTAGTCCACCTCCGGGCGGCGCAGCAGGTCCAGGGCGCGAGTCTCCTTGGCGAGGGGACGCTCCAGCAGGTATTCCACCGGGTCGCCGGGGCGCACCCAGTGGTCGCGCAGGCGCTGGGTCTCCCGTTCCAGGGCCTCGCGCTTGCGCTCGAAGGCGGCCCAGCGTTCGTCCCCCACCAGGCCCAGGCGCCGGCCGGTCTCGGTGAGGCGCAGGTCGGCGTTGTCCTCGCGCAGTTTGAGGCGGTATTCGGCGCGCGAGGTGAACATGCGGTAGGGCTCGTTGGTGCCGCGCGTCACCAGGTCGTCGATGAGGACGCCGATGTAGGCCTCGTCCCGGCGTGGTGTCCACGGGTCCTCGCCGCGCACCCGGCGGACGGCGTTGAGGCCGGCGATGAGCCCTTGCGCGGCGGCCTCCTCGTAGCCGGTGGTGCCGTTGATCTGGCCGGCGAGGAAGAGGCCGGGGAGGTGGCGACTCTCCAGGCTGTGATACAGGTCGCGCGGGTCGAAGAAGTCGTATTCGATGGCGTAGCCGGGACGGGTGATGTGGGCGTTCTCGAAACCGGGGATGGAGCGCACCAGGGCCCACTGGACGTCGAAGGGAAGGGAGGTGGAAATGCCGTTGGGATAGACCTCGTGGGTGTCCAGCCCTTCCGGTTCGACGAAGATCTGGTGCGAGGGCTTGTCGGCGAAGCGCACCACCTTGTCCTCCACCGACGGGCAGTAACGCGGCCCGACCCCTTCGATGACGCCGCTGTACATGGGTGAGCGGTCGAGGCCGGCGCGGATGATCTCGTGCGTGCGCTCGCAGGTGGCGGTGATGTGGCAGGGCACCTGGCGGGGGTGTTCGGCAGGCTCGCCCAGGAAGGACATCACCGGCGTGGGCTCGTCGCCCGGCTGCGGGGTCATGCGCGAGTAGTCGAGGGTACGCCCGTCCAGGCGCGGGGGGGTGCCGGTCTTGAGGCGTTCGACCCGCAGGGGCAGCTCGCGCAGGCGCGCGGCGAGGGCGTTGGCGGGCGGGTCGCCCGCACGACCGCCTTCGCTCTGGGCGAGGCCCACGTGGATTCGCCCGCCGAGGAAGGTGCCGACGGTGAGGACCACCGCCTGGGCACGGAAGCGCAATCCCAAGGCGGTGACCACGCCGGCCACCCGCCCCTGCTCGACGATGAGGTCGTCCACCGCCTGCTGGAAGAGGGTGAGGTTGGGCTGCGCCTCCAGAGCCCGGCGCACGGCGCGCTTGTACAGGTTGCGGTCGCACTGGGCGCGGGTGGCGCGCACCGCCGGCCCCTTGCGGGCGTTGAGGACGCGGAACTGGATGCCGGCGCGGTCGGTGGCGCGCGCCATGAGGCCGTCCAGGGCGTCGATCTCGCGCACCAGGTGACTCTTGCCGATGCCGCCGATGGCCGGGTTGCAGCTCATCTGGCCGATGGTATCCAGATTGTGGGTGAGAAGGAGGGTCTTCGCCCCCAGGCGGGCACTGGCCAGGGCCGCCTCGCAGCCGGCGTGGCCGCCGCCGATGACGATGACGTCGAAACGCTGCGGATGGTCCATCGTGAAACCTCGTGAAACAGGGGCGCAGTCTACGCCGCTCGCGCCGGCTTGTGAATCACTTGCCGATGCAGAAACGGGAGAAGATCTGGTCCAGCAGGTCTTCGTGGTCGAACTCGCCGGTGATGGCGGCGAGGGCCGTATGCGCCGCGCGCAGCTCCTCCGCCAACAACTCGCCGGCGCCGTGGCGCCACTGCTCGCGCGCCCGGTTGAGGGCCGCCTCCGCCGCTTCCAGGGCCTGCAGGTGACGTCGGCGGGCGAGGAAGGCGCCCTCGCCGGCGACCGGCTCCAGGCCGGCGATTTCCGCCAGGCGCCCGCGCAGCGCCTCCAGCCCGGCACCGGTGCGCGCGGACAGGCGCACCCCCGGCCCCAGGGGGGACTGGAACGGCCCCGGCGGACGGCCGCTGCGGTCGATCTTGTTGGCCACCACCGTCAGACCTACGCCCTCGGGCAGGCGTTCCACCACCCGCGCCTCGTCCTCGCCCGGACCGCCGCCGTCGTCCACCACCAGGAGGCAGTGATCGGCCTCGGCCAGGGCCGCCCAGGCACGGCGGATGCCCTCCTGCTCCACCGGGTCGCCGCTTTCACGCAGGCCGGCGGTGTCCAGGACGTGCACCGGCATGCCGTGCACCTCGATGCACTCGCGTACCAGGTCGCGGGTGGTGCCGGGGATGTGGGTGACGATGGCCGTCTCGCGCCCAGCGAGGCGGTTCAAAAGGCTGGATTTGCCGGCGTTGGGGCGCCCGAGGATGACCACCTTGAGGCCCTCCTGGAGGAGAGTCCCCTGACGGGCCCGGTGACGCAGGTCGCGCAATCGCGCCTGCAGATCGGCCAGGCGGGCGCCCACCGCCTCTTCGGTGAGGAAGTCGATCTCCTCGTCGGCGAAATCGATGGCCCCTTCCACATAGCAGCGCAGCTCCACCAACGCCTCGTGCAAGGCGTTCACGGCCTGCGACAGGGCCCCGCTCAGGGACGCCACGGCGGCGCGCGCGGCACTCTCGGTGCTGGCCTCGATGAGATCGGCCACCGCCTCCGCCTGAGCCAGGTCCAGCTTGTCGTTGAGGAAGGCGCGGCGGGTGAACTCCCCCGGCTCGGCCAGACGCGCGCCCTGGGCGAGGGTCTCCGCCAGGACCAAATCCAAGAGGACCGGCCCGCCGTGCACCTGGAACTCCACCACGTCCTCTCCGGTGTAGGAGTGGGGGGCGGGGAAGAACAGGGTGAGCCCCTGGTCCAGCAAGTTTCCCGAACGGTCGCGGATGGGCCCGTAACGGGCGTGGCGGGGCGGCGGCAGTTCACC